>CAZHWK010000230.1:0-3709 GCA_964536405.1 uncultured Oscillospiraceae bacterium | reverse complement strand
GCGGCGGGGAGAGGCCGAGGCTAAAATCAGTTCCATGTCATACTCCTTTTGGGAAACACCACACCGGACTGGGTGCGGTGTCAGTTTAAACGTCGCAGGCTGATCCCTTGTATGAAGAGGTCAGAATAAGGGGCGTTAACGGCCTGTGCTGCCAAAGCCGCCTGCTCCCCGGGCGGTGCCGTCCAACTCCTCGACTTCCACGCACTTGGTCTGGACCACGGGCATGATGGCCATTTGGGCAATGCGCTCTCCGTGAGAAATGGTCTGGGGTTCGGTGCCCAGATTGACAAGGCCCACCCGCAGTTCGCCCCGGTAGTCGCTGTCAATGACCCCAACCCCGTTGGAGAGGGTGACCCCATGCTTTACAGCCAGGCCGCTGCGGGCAAAAACAAGGCCCACGTGAAGGGGGGGGATGGCCACCGACAGGCCTGTGGGGACAAGGGCCCGCTCACCGGGGGCCAGGGTAATGGGTTCATCCAGACAGGCACTTAGGTCCATACCGGCGGCACCGGGGGTGGCATACCGGGGAAGAATGGCGAAAGGATTGGTGCGTTTTACATTTAGTTTCATGCAATATATCTCCTGTCATGCTGTGAGAAATTGACTTGTTTTTTGAGGTTGTGCTGACGTGGCCCTAAAGGGGAGCGCATGGAGCGGACGTTGGGAAGGCCCCCGTAGCCCCTCGCCAAAGCCCAGCGAAGCGGGTTTGGCAAGGAAAGGAGGAGCAAGGGAGCAAAACGGATGCCCGGCGTCAGGCGGGCGAAGTGGAGCGGACTTTGCGCCGCCGCCGTCATGCTACGGATTGGGCGTGCTGGTCGGGATGATAACCTCTCCGACTTCGCAAAAATTTGCCCTTGCCCAAGGGGCAATGTCAAATTTTCGCATTCGCTCCGAGGTCTATCCCCCCGGCACACCTATCCTACGCACTTCGGTTTACTCCACATCCCGATAGTAAAGCCCCCGGGTATAGTCATTGGGCTCATAAGGGCCCTTCCCCAGATAGCGTTCCAACACCTGGGCACATTCCAGGGCATTTTCGGTGGTAAATTGCAGCCGCCCGGCCCACAGGCCCAGTCTGCTGTAATCGGCGGCCTTATCGGCCAGAAAAATCTTTTTGGAATTCAAAATCTCGTTCCGGCAGCCGGGGGCCTTGACCACCGGGAACCGTGCCCCGGTACGGTCGGTAATCTGGTTCTGCCCCTGGCAGGCACAGCGGCCGGTACGGTTTTTGATGATACAGGTTTCGGTAATCATGAGAGGCAGGCGGCCATAGACCACAGCCTCCAAGTCCAATGGCTTGGAAATATCCCGAATTTGAGCAAATTTCAACTCAAAGGAAGAGGTGGCCGACTGGAATCCAAGGCGCTTGAGTTCCTTTAAAGTTTGGGAGTTATAGATCCCCAGACCGTAGTTCCCGTGGAGGGTGAAGCCGTATTCCCGGGCCAGACCAATTTGATTGAGGGTACCCACCAGAGCATGGGTGACCCCCAGCTCCCGGGCCTTATCCAGATGGGAGCGAAGCTCCCCCTCCTCCCTGTCCCAGCAGATACGGGGCAGAGTGACAGCTAGGGGAATGTGGGCGGCCAAGATGCGTTTGGCAACATCCGGGTGGGCAAAAATCTCCTCAGCTGGGAGGTAAATCATGGCCGGCTGGAGCCGCAGCAGGTCGGGGGAAACCTGGTCAGCCCGCCGCAGGGAAACCGTGTAAACCGGGGCCTCCCGCCGGTTTTCATAGCGCACACCGGCATGGAAGGGGCCAACCTCCCGCTGTGGGGGGGCCTGACGCTGGGCGGTCAAATCTTCCAGCACTTGGCGGCGCAGAGCGTTGAGGGCCGACAGGGGGAGGGAAAGTCCTTCCTCCACCAAAACCTTGGCCTTCTCCACCCGGAAGGGGGTTCCCCCGGTGCGGGAGAGCTGATTTTCCACCACCTCGGCGGTGAGGGGCTTGGTAAGGGCGGCCTCAGGAACCGGGCCGGACGCCTTGGCGGTACGGCCCTCGGGGTCCTGGGCGGCCACTTGGATGGGTTCGCCGGGGCGGACCATGGCATAAAAGGTCAGAGGGACCCGGGGCTGGTCCCCCCCGGTATATAAGGCCCTGGCCTGGGCAAAAAGCTCCTTTGGCTCGGGCACATCCTCCCGCACACCAAACATGGCCCGGCCGGTTTCCCCCTCAAAATAGCCGTCGGTGAAGCCCTGGCGGGAAAAGGCCTGTTCCAGCTGACGGTACTCCTCGCCGGTGGGCTCCCGCCCCTCATGGATGGCCTGGGAGTAGATGCGGGTCACAATGGAAACATACTCGGGCCGCTTCATGCGCCCCTCCAGCTTTAGGCACTTGACCCCCAGCTTGCGAAGCTCGGTCAAATGACCGGCCAGGGAGGCATCCTTGAGGGAGAGGGGGTATTCGTTGGCCTTGTCGGCCCAGCCGTATTTCATCCGGCAGGGTTGGGCGCACAGGCCCCGATTGCCGCTTCGTCCCCCGATGACCGAGGAAAAAAAGCACTGGCCCGAGTAGCACATACAAAGGGCCCCGTGGCCAAACACTTCAATTTCAATGGGGGAGCGCAGGCAGATTTCCCCGATGGCGTCCCGGGAAAGCTCCCGGGAGAGGACCACACGGGTCATGCCCAGCTCGGCACAACGTAAAACGCCGTCCAGGTTATGGACGGTGAGCTGGGTGGAGCCGTGGACGGGAACCCCGGGGGCCACCTGGCCCAGCATACGAAGAACCCCTAAATCCTGAATAAGAATGGCATCCACCCCAATCTGGGCGGCGTGGGCGGCCACCTTGGCGGCTTCGGGCAGTTCCCGGTCGGTGAGCAGGGTGTTCAGGGTCAGATAGACCTTGGCTCCCCGTAAATGGCAATAGGAAACCGCCGCCTCAAATTCCGCCTGCGAAAAGTTTTTCGCATTGCGGCGGGCGTTAAAGTCACCGTATCCAAGATAAACAGCATCGGCCCCCGATTGAACAGCGGCTATGACCGCCTCGGGAGAGCCGGCGGGGGAAAGAAGTTCCAGCATGGTAAACCTCCGTTGGGGAGTAAAGGTATCCGGCGGTCATGGCCGGGGCCCCGCAAAGCGGGGCGTGCGTAAGCACGTAAATTCGAAGCAAAGCGGAGAATTTCTGCAGGGCGAATTCACTTCGCCCGAGGATGTGAAATCAAAACAAGGGGTCCCCGCAGGATGGAACATCCTGTGGGGAAAAGCCCGCCTCGGGAGAGCCGGCGGGGGAAAGAAGTTCCAGCATGGTGGGATGTCCTCCTTGGGGGATAGTTTTTGCGTTTCCCCAAAAGGGGGGGGATTCGCCCTTGGCGAAGGGAGGGGGCCGTGCCGTGACCCACGGCGGGGGATTGGATTTCGCTCTTTGAGAAGAGCGAGGAACGAGCCGTGACCCACGGCAGGGGGCCAAACGACTTTTCTTTTTCCGAAAAGAAAAGCCTTTTGGATTTCCAAAGAAAATAAGGCGAACACTCTTGGGTACTAGTTTCCTATTGACCGCCCCGTATCTCTGTCGAGTTCCCGCATCCCCAGACGCACTCCGTGCTACCTTACAATAACGGAAAATGTTGCCTTCGTATCGGGGGGCTGGCGGGAGTAATTTGGTGACTTTCAATAGAAAAGGGACCGAAGTGTGCGTTCGCAGGGTCCTTGACCGCCGGAGGCGGGCGTGGTACCATCGGTAGACCTGACCAGGGGCGGGTAGTGCCACGGT
>CAZHWK010000229.1:0-3709 GCA_964536405.1 uncultured Oscillospiraceae bacterium | reverse complement strand
AAAATCCTTTGGGGAGTTTGCTTTTATTCCGGCAAATTCGTTCGATTGCCCAAATATTTTTTCAACACCAGATTGATGACGCTGGACACCGAGCGGTCGCTTTCCTCGGCCAGTTGTTTCACATCCGCCAGCACATTTTCATCCAGTGTAATACTAATGGATTGCTTCATCGGTTTCATTCTCTTTATCACCTCATAAAAATATCATAGCAGTTTTTCCCATTTTATATTGTATTATCTTGTAAATTCGTGTAAAATCATGTCGAGCGGTTCCTTCGGGTTCCGCCCTCCCGCTTTCGGTGCATCGTAACGTCGAAAGCCAAAACCGCCGTCCATTTTGGACGGCGGTTTTTTATGTATCACCTCCCCCTCTCACTTCCCTTTCCCAGGCGGCATATACTGAGGTATCACCTTGACAGGAGGTGAATCACGCATCATGTGCCAACATCATTTTGAAACCTTGGAGGCCACTATCCTTCAGGTCTGTCCCTGCAGTCTTTTGGTATGCGATCTTTGTACGTCCCAGGAAATCCTGGTTCACACACCCTGCGCCTGCCATTTTCACCGTGGTGAAACGGTGTGCATCCGCTTCAACGGAGCCATGACGGCCAGCATCCCGCCCCAAATTTCCGCCATTTGTGTGGCCCGCATACCGGGCTGCCGCCGTACCATCCGCTGTGACTGCGACTGCGATTGACCATAAAACCGCCCCCGGCACTTTTGATAAGTGCCGGGGGCGGTTCGCTTTTCCCCTCTTGACAGGCAACCGTATCATATATATAATACAGTTGAAAACCGTATTATCCTTCTAATACAGTTCTTCTGGAAAGGATGTGATACCACCATGATTTCCTTTGATGAATTTCAGCTGGACGGGGCAAGCCCCATCTACCTGCAAATTCTTCTGCATATCAAGCGGGCCATTGTGGCCGGAAGCATTCATGACGGGGATGAACTTCCCTCCCGCCGTGTCCTTTCGGCCCTGCTGGGGGTCAACCCCAACACCATCCAAAAGGCCTACCGCACCCTGGAGGAAGAGGAGCTTGTCACCTCCCGCTCGGGGGCAAAAAGCTGTATGCTGCTGGACCCCCACAAGCTGGAACGAATACGGGCCGAGCTTCTTCAAAATGACGCCGTGCAGGTGGTCACCGCCATGAAGCAAATGGGCATATCCAAGGCCGAGGCCCTAAAGCTGATTGAAACCTACTGGGAGTGAGGAGAACACCATGAAACAACATCTATCTGTCTTTATGCTGATGGCCCGCAGCACCCTTTACAAGCTGCTCGTCCTCTTTGTCCTGACCATAACCGGACAGTGCGCCCTCTTTTCCTTCACCCTCCGCCAGGCCCAGGCTCAGGCCGAAACGCCCTTTGACCTGCCCTTCCTGGAGGCCGCCATCCAGCAAAGCCGCCTGCCCTGGGTCTTTGCCCTGGCCTTTGTCCTCAGCGTGCTGATTCTCGCCCGCACCGGCTGTGACTCTGCAAGCAAACAGAGCTATACCCTCCGGCGGCTTTCGGTCAGCGAGAGGAGCGTCTTTCTCTGGCAAAGTGCCTATAACCTGATTGCCCTGTTCGCCCTCTGGGCTCTGGAAGTCATAACCCTCTATGCCCTTTGCCGCTTTTATGTGGGCTGGATCAACCCCTCCTTCGTCAGCGGGCAGACTATCTTCCTGGCCTTTTACCGCCACAACTTCCTCCACAGCATTCTCCCCCTCTCCGAGGGAATCCGCTGGCTGCGCAACCTCCTGCTCCTGGCCGCCCTGGCCCTGTCCTGCGCCCATTTTTCCTACCAGCAGCGGCGGGGCAAGCTGAGCCTGGGCCTTCTGGCCCTCACCCCTCTGACCCTTGTCTTTTTCACAGCCCCGATGAACCAAGGGATGAATGATATTCTTATGAGCCTGCTGGCCGGCACCATCCTCACTACCCAGCTCCAATCCGTGTTAGGAGGGCATGCCGATGAAACGCCTTGATCTCTCCCCCTGGGCCCCGCCGGGGCTGAATTTGAAGCCGGAACTTCGGCTCTTTACCATCGGACTGGAGGGCGGGGTGCTGTACGCCTGCGGGTTTTTGTACCGCTGTGGGGAGGCCCGCTTGGACCTTTACACACGGCTTAACGGCACCATAACCTCCACCTTGATACCCGGGGCCGTCATGCCCGATTTCTCCTATCTGCTGGGGCACTACTGGGCGGGCCTTGGGGTGCTGGCCCTGTGTATGCTGGGGCTGATGGCCTATCACTATCTCTACCACCGCCAGGGCAGCAAAAGCATCTACCTCATGCGCCGCCTGCCCAGCCGGTGGGAGCTGCACCGCCGCTGCCTGACCCTTCCCCTGCTGGCCATGGCCCTCTGCCTGCTGACCGCCTTCCTATTGCTGTTACTGTTCTACGGAATATACCTGTTTCTTACCCCCCCGGAATGCCTGACGCCCCATCAGTGGCAGAAAGTATGGAGTGTGATACCATGATTGAAGTAAACCATGTCAGCAAATCCTACGTCGGAAAGCAGGCCCTTCAAGAGGTCAGCCTCTCCCTGCCACAGGGCCAAATTGTGGGCCTGTTCGGGGAAAACGGTGCGGGCAAAACCACCCTGCTCAAGTGCATCCTGGGCCTTCTGCCTTACAGCGGAAGTATCACCCTGGACGGTTCCCCCATCACCAGGCAGAACATTGCCCGCCTTTCCTTCGCCACCTGCGAACATTCCTTTTTCCCCAACCTCTCCCCCCGCAGCCACGCCGACTTTTACACCCAGCACTTCCCCAAATTTTCCGAAAAACGGTTCAAGGGCCTCATGGAATTTTTCGACCTGCCTATGAACAAGCCCCTGCGGGTCTTCTCCACCGGCCAGAAAAATCAGTTCGAGGTCATTCTCTCCCTGTGCCAGGGGGCTGACTATATCCTGATGGATGAACCCTTTTCCGGCAACGATGTCTTTAACCGGGAGGATTTTTACAAGGTCCTGCTGGGCATCCTGGAACCCACCGAAACCGTGCTTTTATCCACCCACCTCATTGAGGAGGTTTCCGATTTCATCGGCCGGGCCGTTCTCATCCGTGGCGGGCGTATCGTGGGGGATGTGGACACCGCCCAGCTGGAAGAAACCGGCCAAAGCCTGATGGATTACATCAAACAGACCTATCACTACCGGGCCGACCGGGTCAGCCGTGCCCTGGACCACATCAGCGGAGAGGAGGGGCAGACATGAAACGCTCGCTGATACTCTCCCTGCTTTTGCTGCCCCTCTCCCTGGGCGGCATGGCCTTTGCCGCCGTGACGGTCAATGCCCCCCGGGACCAAGTGGAGCTGACCCAGACCACCCTCTTCGGGGACCCGGCTGCGGCCCATGGACTGGAGGTAAAGGTGCAAACCAACTATAACAGCAATCTTTTCTGGGACACCACCTACCGCACCGATACGGCCTCGGCCCACACCGATTACCGTTTTTCCTACACCCGCCGCAGCCGCCCTGGAACCATCTCCTATTCCGGCATTTCCATCTCCGTCGGACTTCTTCATGCTACGGACATGGAGTATTCTCCTCTTCGGGATGCCTATGAAGCCCTTCTGGCCCAAACCCCTGCGGGAAGCGAAGGGACGGCCACTCTGCGGCTGGGGGAGTACTGTCCCTATTATCCCCTCTATATTTCGGTGGATTTGCCCGGCATCGATGTAAGAGGAATTTCGAATAGCCCGTACCACTCCGGCTATCAGG
>CAZHWK010000228.1:0-3762 GCA_964536405.1 uncultured Oscillospiraceae bacterium | reverse complement strand
CAGCCAGCTTGGTGCGGCTGCCCGCCTCACGGGCAATGGACTTGACCTCCACGGTACCGTCGTAAATTTCGGGCACCTCCAGCTCAAACAGCCGCTTGACAAGGCCAGGATGGGTGCGGGAAATCAGAACCTGAGGGCCACGGCTGGAGCGGCGAACCTCTACCACATAGACCTTCAGTCGGTCGCCCTCGTGGATTTCCTCCCCCCGAACCTGCTCGGCGGGGGCCAGATAGGCATCGGTAAACTCGCTGCCGCTGGTAATCCGCAGGGAGGCGGCCCCGGTCTTGGGGTCCAGGCGGGTGACCACACCGGTGATAATTTCATGTTCCTTGGAGTTAAACTCCTCGTAAATCATGCCCCGCTCGGCCTCACGGATGCCCTGGATAATCACCTGGCGGGCGGTCTGGGCGGCGATACGGCCGAAGTTACGGGTCTTGACCTCAATGCTGACCACGTCGCCCAGCATGGCCTTGGGCAGCTTTTCCCGGGCATCCTCCAAGCTGATTTCGGTGCCGGGATTGTCCACGGTTTCCACCACGTCCTTGCGGATGAACATCCGCACCAGGCCGGTTTCCTCGTCGGCATCCACCACCAGGTTATCCCCCACATCCTCGTGGTCCCGCTTATAGGCCGAGATGAGGGCCTGGGTAATTTTCTCCATCATATAGCCCTTGGGAATGCCACGCTCGGCCTCCAGCTGGGCTACTGCGGCGAAAAACTCGGGACCGTCCAGCTCGTTGCTCTTCTGCACCTTTGCGTTCTTTCTTGCAGCCATTTTAATTTCTCCTTAAAACGTCACATATAATCTTACTTGGGCCACGTCGGCCTTGGGGAAGGTCTTTTCCCCGGCGGGGGTGGTGATGCTGACCGCCCCTGCCTCATACCCGCAAAGGGTGCCCACCACGGCCTTCTGCCCGTCCACGGCCCGGTAAAGGCGAACCTCCACCTCACGGCCCATCATCTGGGCAAAATGCTCGGGCTTTTTGAGGGGCCGGTCGGCCCCGGCGGAGGAAACCTCCAGGGTATAGCTCCCCTCGATGGGGTCAACCTCATCCAAAGCGTCGGACAGGGGGCGGGAAACCGCCTCGCAGTCATTGATGGAAATGCCCTCGGGCTTATCAATATAGATACGCAAATACCACTGCCCTGCCTCCCGGACATACTCCACATCCCAGAGCTGGCAGCCGTTTTCCCCGGCAATGGGAGCCGCTAATTGGGTGACTACATCGGTGACCTTCGCCATAACCCGCCTCCACCTTCCAAAAATTTACATGGTTCATTTTTTGCAAAAAGAAGAGCGGGACCAAGTCCCACTCTCACCATACAACTACTTCTTATCATGGAGAGTATATCATAGTCTGCCCCCATTTGCAAGAGCTTCCAGGGGTTTTTCCCACATTTCCTTGCCATGGGGGCAGACTTTTTTCTCCTTTAGGGCCTTTTTCCCGGTTTTGTTTTCAAAACGGAATTAGCCTTTGCTCTTCCTGCGTTTGGGGACAGCCCGACGGGCCTCTTTGGGGGCCTCGGCCAGCTTGCGCACGGTCACCCGCTTGCCGCAGATTTTACTGCCGTTCACGGTCTCCATGACCTGCTCGGTCCAGATGTCGGGAATGCCCACCACCGACTGCTCGGGATAGATGTCGATTTTACCAATCATCCGGCCGGAAATGCCGGACTGCTCAGTGATGGCACCCACCAGATGGTTGGGGCCCACCTGACTGCCGGAGCCCACGTCCACCACCAGGTCCACAAAGGTGGTCTTTTCCTTTTTATCCTTGCCAAAAAAGCGGGAGCCTTCCCCCTTGTGTTCGCTCTTCCCCTCCCGGGTTCTCTCCCCACGGCCTTCGGGCTTGCCTTCCCGCTTGGCCACCGCCTTGAGGGCGGACTTGGGAACGACAACGGCCTCCACTGGCTCGGCGGGGAAGAGCTTCATCAGGGCGGCGGCCGCAATCTGCTCGGCGGTGTAGCCCTCGGCCTTCAATTCCTCCACCATGGCAAGGAAGGACTCATTTTCCCCGGCCAGGGCAATGCGCATATTTTCCAGATTGCGTGCCTTGGTCTTAGCCGCCAGGTCGGCGGGGGTGGGAAGGGACTGGGGCTTAATCTCGCTCTTCACGGCCCGGGCCAGGTTGCGCATAATGAACTGCTGGCGTTTGCCCGAGCAGAGGGTGATGGCGCAGCCCGACTTGCCCGCCCGCCCGGTTCGGCCGATGCGGTGGACATACTCCTCATTTTTCATGGGGATGTCATAGTTGAACACATAGTCCACATCGCTGACGTCAATGCCACGGGCGGCCACATCGGTGGCGATGAGGATGGAGAGCTTGCCCCCCTTAAAGGAGTTCATAACGGCGGTACGCTGGGCCTGCTTGAGGTCGCCGTGGATGCTCCCGGCGGCCCAACCCCGGTGGTTGAGGTACTCGGCCAGCTCATCCACCATGGCCTTGGTGTTGCAGAACACCAGGGCACGGTTGGGACGGTGATAGCGCAAAAGCAGGTTCAGAGCCTCCCGCTTTTTGGCCGAGGGAACCTCCACCAACCGCTGCTCAATGTTGTCGATGGTCACCTGGCTTTTGTTGATTTCCACCGTCTGGGGGTCCTTCTGGAACTGCTTGGTCAAGGCCAGGATGGGGGGCGGCATGGTGGCCGAAAAGAGGACGGTCTGGCGGGTTTCGGGGGTGTCCTGCAAGATGGTTTCAATGTCCTCCTTGAAGCCCATCTTCAGCATCTCGTCAGCCTCGTCCAGCACAATCATCTTCAGTCCCGCCAGGTTCAGGGTCCCCCGGCGCATATGGTCCATCACCCGGCCGGGGGTGCCGATGACCATGTTGGCCTTCCGAAGCTGCATAAACTGGCGGCGCATGTCGGCCCCGCCGTACACCTCGGTGGGATGGATGCCGGGGATAAATTTGGAGAGCTTACGCACCTCTTCTCCGGCCTGCTGGGCCAGCTCCCGGGTGGGGCAGAGAATCAGCACCTGCACCACGCTCTCCTGCTCGGTATCCACTGCCTCCAGGGCGGGGATGCCGAAGGCCACGGTTTTACCCGTTCCGGTTTGGGAGCGGGCAATCACGTCCACCCCCGTGCGGATCAGGGGGATGGCCTGAGTTTGGATGGGGGTGGCGGCCTGGAAGCCCATTTCGGCCACGGCCCGCTCCATGCGGGGGTCCAGGTCCAGCTCGGAAAATAATGCGGTTTCAGTCATGTAGTTCCTCAATTCTTTTTTCTGTGTCGGCAGTTTGAAGCGGCCAACAAAAAAACGAGGATGCACATCCTCGTTTCCCTTCCAGCTTAACTTATTCTGTACGTTTGAACTAACAGTATACCATAACCACATAAATTTGTCAAACTTCTTCTGGACAATTTATTTTCTGGCAAGTTTATACTTCTAGCAGAACAGGGGCCAACCTGTATCTGAAAAAAATTTAGGAGTGTAAACAACATGAAAATCAAAGTCATTGGTAAGGCCCATCTGGAAGGAACCAGCAAGCGCACTGGTAACAAGTACAATTTCAATCAAGTTCATTATAACGGCAAGGCCCGGGGCGTTGACGGTCTGGCGGCTCTTACCATGAGCCTTGACCCTAACGACTATCCCATTGACGGCATTATCGTGGGTGGCGAGTACAATGTCGAGTTCGACAACCGTGGCTATATCCAGGATTTCTCTCCTGCGTCCCGGTGATAGGCTATGGGCTTGTCACACCTAGACGACCCACGCCCATGCTCTCATTACGGCAAAAAGTGTGCTAAATGCCATCT
>CAZHWK010000227.1:0-3764 GCA_964536405.1 uncultured Oscillospiraceae bacterium | reverse complement strand
CTGGGATAGAGCAGCTGGCGGCCACCGCCGCCCTCACGGTAGTGGTGACCAACGAGCTTTGCTCGGACGGGGTGGACTATGCCCCGGAAACGAAGGATTACCTGGCCTCTCTGGCCCGGCTGAACCGGGCCATTGCCCGTCGGGGTAATCAAGTTTTTGAGGTGGTCTGCGGTCTGCCCATCTGCTGGAAGGGGGAAAACACCATATGTTGAAGTCCCTGTGCATCGCCTTTGCCATGTACTCCAAGGTGCCTGTCCCCCAAGTGGAGTGGGACAAAAAAAGCCTGTCCTGGGCCCTGGTCTGCTTTCCTGTGGTGGGGGCGGTCATCGGAGGGGCCCTGTGGCTTTGGTTTTTCCTGTGTGACTGGCTGGGGCTAGGGGCAAGCTTACGGGCCGCCGGGGCGGTGGCCTTGCCCGTGGCCCTCAGCGGAGCCATTCATCTGGATGGATTTTGCGACACCGCAGACGCCCTTGGCTCCCACCAGAGCCGGGAGAGAAAGCTGGAAATTTTGAAGGACAGCCATACCGGGGCCTTTGCCATTATCTGTTGTGGTGTTTACCTGCTGGTGCTCTTCGGTGTATGGGCCGAGGTAAGCCCAGGTGGCCGGATGGGCGGGGTACTCTGCCTGACCCCGGTGCTCTCCCGCTGTCTGTCTGGCTTGGCGGCGGTCAGCTGGGAAAACGCTCGGGGCACCGGCCTGCTGGCCACCTTTACCCAGCCCATGGATGCCCAAAAGGCCCGACTTGCCCTGCTCGTCATGGCGGCGGCCACGGTGGCCGGAATGCTATGGCTGGATGTGTGGGCGGGAGTTGGCTGTGTGCTGGCGGCCCTGCTGGCCTTGCTTTATTACCGGGTGATGTCCCGGCGGCAGTTCGGGGGAATTACCGGAGATTTGGCCGGGTTCTTCCTTCAAATCTGCGAGTGCGCCATGGTGCTGGGGGTCGTTCTGGCCCAGAAGCTGGAGGGACTTTTATGATTTTAATTGTGGGCGGCATGGGACAGGGCAAGCTGGACTATGTGCTGGAAAAGACAGGCCTTGGCCCTCGGGATGTGGCCCACACCCCTGAGGAGGCCATGACCAAGCCCATCTTTGACGGATTGGCCGACTGGATGCGGGAGCATCCCGGTGAGGACTTGGATGCCCTTTGGGAGGCCAACCCGGATTTAATCGTCCTCTGCGACGAGGTGGGGTGTGGGGTGGTGCCCATGGACCGGGCCGAGCGGGACTGGCGGGAGGCGGTGGGCCGCCTGTGCTGTGAGCTGGCCCGCCGGGCCAGCCGGGTGGAGCGGGTCTTTTGCGGCCTTGCCATGGTACTGAAAGGAGAGGGAGCATGGAACTGATTTTGGTGCGGCACAGTATCACTCAGGGGAACCTGGAAAAACGGTTCATTGGGGTGACCGATGTGCCTCTGGCCCCTCAGGGGGAGGAGTTGGCCCGGGAGAGTGCCCCCCTCATGCCCTCGGTGGAGCACCTCTATGTCAGCCCTATGCTTCGCTGTCGGCAGACGGCCAGCCTGCTGTGGCCCACGGCCGAGCAGACCGTGGTGGACAACCTGCGGGAGACCGATTTTGGCCCCTTTGAGGGGAAAAACCATCTGGAATTGCAAGACGACCCCCTGTATCAGCAGTGGCTGAAGGGGGAGGCCGTGGTGGGAGAGCCCCCCATGGCCTGCGCCCAGAGGGGCAAGGAAGCCTTGCTGTGGCTGGTGCAGGATGCCAAAGCCCGGGGGTTTGAGCGGGTGGCCGTGGTGTCCCACGGGGGTCTTTTGATGGGGATGCTGGCCATGGTGGGTCAGCCCCCACGAAAAAATTATTACGACTGGTATCCTCAAAACTGCTCGGGCTATCGGGCCCGGTGGTCGGAGGAGGCCCAAGCCCTTGACATTTTGGGCACAGTGGGCAAGCAAGGATAAAAAACCCGAAATGGAGGCGGAACTATGAAAATTGAGCTTCAAAAGGTGGCTCCCTCTGACATTGAGGCACGGAGCATGGAAATTATTACGGCCGAGCTGGGGGAGCAGAACCTTCCCGAGGAGGTTCTCACGGTGGTCAAGCGGGTCATTCATACCTCGGCCGACTTTGACTATGCCAAAAATCTGGTCTTTTCCGCCGGGGCGGTGGCCCGGGGGGTGGAGGCCATCCGCAAGGGCTGCGTCATTGTTACCGACACCCAGATGGCCCGGTCGGGGGTGAATAAGCGGGTGTTGGAACGCTTCGGCGGGGAGTGCCTGTGCTATATGTCCGATCCCGATGTGGCCCAGGAGGCCAAGGAGCGGGGGGTGACCCGTGCTGTGGTGTCCATGGAGCGGGCGGCCCGCCTTTCCCGGCCGGTGCTTCTGGCCCTTGGCAATGCCCCCACCGCTCTGGTTCGGGCCTGTGAGCTGGTGGAGGAAGGGGCCTGGCAGCCCGAGCTGATTGTAGGGGCTCCGGTGGGCTTTGTGAACGTGGTGGAGAGCAAGGAGCTTCTGCTTACCATGGATGTGCCCCATATTGTGGCAAGGGGCCGTAAGGGCGGCAGCAACGTGGCCGCCGCCATCTGTAACGCCATGCTTTACATGGCGTCGGGGAATGTGAGGGACTGATGGAAAAAAAAGCAGTTTTGGTGGTGTCCTTCGGCACCAGCTATTTGGATACCATGGAAAAGACCATTGTCCCCATTGAGGGGGAGATTGCCGGGGCCATGCCCCAGCGGCTGTTCCACCGGGCCTTTACCAGCGGCATGATTATGAAAAAGCTGGAGCGGGGCGGCCTTCATATTGACAGTGTGCCCCAGGCTTTGGAAGCTCTGCTGGAGCAGGGGGTGGAGGACGTGGTGGTACAGCCCTCCCATATCATGAATGGGGACGAGTATAATAAGCTGACGGCCCAGGCCCAGCCCTATGTGGAGCGGTTTGCCTCCTTTGCCCTGGGTACTCCCCTGCTGACCACCCAGGAGGACTATGCTGCAACGGCCCGGGCCCTTCTGGCCGACCTGCCCCAGATGGAAGGGGATACCGCTCTCGTCTTTATGGGCCACGGCACGGGTCACTATGCCAATGCGGCCTACTGCCAGTTGGAGTACGTTTTTCACGATTTGGGCCGCAGGGACATTCTCATCGGTACGGTGGAGGGCTACCCCACCCTGGAGGAGGTCTTGCACCGGCTGGAGGAGCGGCCCCAGGTGAAGAAGGTGATCCTCTACCCCCTTATGGTGGTGGCCGGGGACCATGCCCAAAACGACATGGCCGGGGAGGAGCCAGACTCTTGGAGCAGTCAGCTGACCCAGGGGGGCTATCAGGTTTCCTGCGTCCTGCGGGGTATGGGGGAGTATGCCGGTATTCGCCGGCTGTTTGCCCAGCACGCTCTGGAAGCCCAAAATATGGGTTGAGCCCAGGCCACTTGGCCTGTTCTCATATAGATAAGGAGTCCTAGGACTTAATAGGGAAGTCGGGTGAAAGTCCCGCGCAGTCCCGCTGCCGTAAGAGGGGAGCGAAGGCACAATAGGCCACTGGGGGGAGGAAAGGCCCCTGGGAAGGCGTGCCCAGCCATGAGCCTCAAGCCGGAAGACCTGCCTTATCCGAAGAAAAAACCTACGAGAGATAGGGAAAGGAAGAAAAACGATGAAACAAACACGCAAGCTTCGAATTTTGACCGTGGGCGTGGCCCTCATGGGCCTGATGACCCTCAGTGCCTCGGCCATGCACATTGCAGAGGGCTTTCTGCCCCCCATGTGGGCGGCTCTTTGGGGGGCGATTTGTGTCCCCTTCGTGGTGGCCGGCTTCTTC
>CAZHWK010000226.1:0-3784 GCA_964536405.1 uncultured Oscillospiraceae bacterium | reverse complement strand
GCCGCCTTGCGGGTGCCCAGAAGCTCCAGCAGGGAGCCAAGGGTGTTGCCGCTGTCCAGAATATCCTCCACCACGATGACGTCCCGGCCCTCCACGTTTTCCGACAGGTCCTTGATAATTTTGACCTGGCCGGAGGAGGTGGTGCCAGACCCGTAGGAGGAAACCGCCATAAAGTCCACCGCCACGGGGAGGGTAATGGCCCGGGTCAAATCGGCCATGAAGATGTACGAGCCACGAAGCACGCTGATAATCAAAGGGGCTCTGCCCTCATAATCCCGGGAGATTTGGGCCCCCATCTCGGCAACCCGGGCCTTCAGCTCGGCCTCGGTATAAAGAACACGCTCAATATCTTGATCCAACATATCCATCATTCCTTCTCTGCGTTTAAAATAAAGTTGACCTTGGTTTTCCCGCAAAGGGGGTGGTCTGTATTTTCACCCAGGCCGGCGGCACAGAGCACGCCGTCCCCGTCAGCCGCCACAGGGAGGGCATCCCGAAGATGGCGGGGGATTTTTGTTTCAATCATCCACTTTTTCAGGGTCTTGTTGGGCCTGCCCGGCAGGCGCAGGGTGTCCCCCGTCTGGCGGGGACGCAGAATAAGCCCTTCACAGGGGCCGGTCAAGGTGACCTGCCAGGGGCCCCAGAGGGTGGTGCCCTCGGTCAGAGGGACGGCGGGGGGAGCCGAAGGGGCGGGGGCCAGGGTCAGAACCATCTGGCGGTATTCCCGCCGGGCGGTCACTCCGTAGGGCAGGCTGATTTGGGCCGAGGGGGCTGGGCTTTCGGCCAAATCCAGCAGGGATTGCAGGTGGCGTTCCCGGAAATTGGTCTGGCCCGTAAGGCGGGTGAGCAGCATTTTGGCACACCGGACGGCGATGGGAAAGGGCCTCCCCGCCAGAATATCGGTGGGACAGGAGAGGGTATCTCCCTCCAGCCGGGTCAAAAGCAGAAGCTGGGCGGCCTGGGCATTGAGATACTCGTTGTCCTTACGCAAAAGCCGAATGGCCCCGCTGACCGTTTCGGTGTACCGGGGGTTCAGGCTGCGCAGAACGGGGGTGACCTGGTGGCGCAGGCGGTTGCGGGCAAAGGCGTTGTCAAAATTGGTTTCGTCGTCCCCATAGGGAAGGGCGTAATGGGTGGCATAGGCATCAATGTCGGCCCGGGTGGTGGTGAGCAGGGGGCGGACAATGTTCCCACGGCGGGGGGGGATGCCGGTGAGCCCTTGCAGGCCGGACCCCCGTACCAGATGGAGCAGAAGGGTTTCGGCATTGTCGTCGGCATTGTGGGCGGTGGCGATGAGGGCGGCCCCCACCTCCTGGGCGGTTTGCTCCAAAAAGGCATAGCGCAGCAGACGACCGGCCTCCTCCACTCCCAGGCCCTGCTTTTGGGCCTGGTCATAGACGTTGCCCCGCCCCTGGAAGAAGGGGATGCCGTGGGCGGCACAGAAGTCGGCCACCCTTCGGGCGTCGGCATCGGCCGCATCCCCCCGCATCCCGTGGTGATAGTGGCCAACGGCCAGCCGAACCTGCCAGGCCTTCCGGTGGGCGGCGGCCCAGTGGAGCAGGGTCATGGAGTCCCGCCCCCCGGAAACGGCCAGCAAAACCGTGCTTCCGGCGGGAAACATACCGTATTCGGCGGAAAGCTGGTCGGCCCGGGGCAGGCTTAAACTTGTATCATTCATCATAGCGGCGTTCAATCCCCGAGAAGGTGGTGAATTCAGGCAGCCATTGCAGCTCCACCGTTCTGGTTTCTCCATGGCGGTTTTTGGCGATGATGCATTCGGCCAGGTTGTGGTCTTCGCTGTCCTCATTATAATAGTCATCCCGATAGAGGAACATGACGATGTCGGCATCCTGCTCGATTGCGCCCGATTCGCGCAGGTCGGAGAGCATGGGCCGCTTGTTGGTGCGTCCCTCGGGACCACGGGAGAGCTGGGACAGGCAGAGGACCGGGACATTCAGCTCCTTGGCCATGATTTTCAGGGCCCGGGAAATGTCGCTGACCACCTGCTGGCGGTTTTCCCCGCCGTACTTTTGGGGGCCGCCCGCCGACTGCATGAGCTGAAGGTAGTCGATGACAATCAGGCCCAAATCCTCCACCCGGCGGCACTTGGCGTTCATATCGGCCACCGAAAGGCCGGGGTTGTCGTCAATGAGAATTTTGGTCTGGTTCAGGGAGGCCGAGGCGGCGGCGATTTTACCCCAGTCGGCCTCGGTGAGCTTACCGGTGACCAGCTTTTTATTGTCCACAAAGCTTTCGGCCGAAATCAGGCGCATACCAAGCTGTTCTCCGCTCATTTCCAGGGAAAAGAAGACCACGCTCTTGCCGGAAAATTTCCCGGCATGGAGCAGGATGTTCAGTGCCATAGAGGTTTTACCCATACCGGGACGGGCGGCCAGCAGGATGAGGTCGGACTTGTTCAGACCCGAGATGGCGTTGTCCAGGTCGCTTAGGCCGGTGGACAGGCCGGGAACGGCACTGTCCATGGCGGCCAGCTCCCCCAGGCGGGTATAGACATCCAGAATGACCGAGGAAATAGGGGTCAGCCCCTGGCTGGACTTGCCCGAGCGGATGGCGTAAATCTTCTGCTCGGCGGCCTCCAGCACCTCGGCCCCGGTGCCCGAACCCTCCTGCACCAGCACGGTGACCTCCCCGGCGGTTTCGGCCACACGACGCAGCAGGGCCTTGTCCTTGACAATGTCCACATATTCCATGACGTTGGCCGCCGTGGGAGTGACCTCCATCAGCTGAAGGAGATAGCCCCGGGACTGATTTTCGTCATAGACGCCGTTTTGCCGCATTTGCTCCAGTACGGTGACCGGGTCAATGGTCAGGGAGTAGTTGAACATGGAGTAAATGGCTTCGTAAATATCCTTATTTTGGCGCAGGAAGAAGTCCTCGGGCTTTAGATGCTCAATGACGGTGGGGACACACCGGGCATCAATGAGCATGGCGCCGAGGACGGCCTGCTCGGCCTCCACCGAGTGGGGAAGCTGACGGCTTAGAAGTTCGTCCATGGGCAAATACCTCGTCTTATAGGCTACTACACTTCTGTGTCACGCTGCGCTTTGGGCGTGCGGACAGTCGAATAAGCCTTCGCTTTGCCGAAAATGCCGCTGGTGTTGCCAGCCTGTTTTTCGTCTACGCTCTGCTTATTCTCCCTGCACGCCCAAACTCTGCGCTTCTATATTATTTCTCCTCGGCAACCACAACATAGACCGTGCCGGTGATTTCGTGGCCCAGCTTGGCCTTGATTTCATAGGTGCCGAAGGACTTGATGGCCTCGTCCTGGACCAGCTTGGTCTTGGGCAGGTCTACGCTGTACTGCTTTTTGAGCCCGTCGGAGATTTCCTTGGTGGTGATGGCCCCAAAGAGCCGCCCCCCCTGCCCAGCCTTGGCGGTCAGCTTGACCACGCACTCCTTCAGCTTTTGGGCCAGGGCCTCGGCCTCGGCCTTCTCGGCGGCCAGCTTGGCCTTCTTGGCCTTGTCTTGGAGGTTCATGGTGTTCACGTTGTCGGTGGTGGCCAGAACGGCCAGCTTCCGGGGAAGAAGGAAGTTGCGGGCGTAGCCGTCGCTGGCCTCGATGAGCTGGCCCTTCTTGCCCTGGCCCTTTACATCCTGCTGCAAAATCACTTTCATGGTAAGCACTCCTTTGAATTTATATCATAATATACATAAAATTTGGGGTGTCCGCCCGCTTCGGCGGGCGGGACTTTCGCCGTTTGCGAACGGCGAGGAGCGATGGCCGGCCGCCGGCCAAGCGTCCACCATTTCTTTTTTGTCTTGT
>CAZHWK010000225.1:0-3794 GCA_964536405.1 uncultured Oscillospiraceae bacterium | reverse complement strand
GAAAAGACCCCCACCACCAGGGGGGCCATCCCCAGGGAAACGGCAAAGACAACCCCCGAAGAAAGGGCGATGAAAAGAAGGCAGTTTTTAAAAATCCGGCTCAGTCGCCGAGTGTTGCCCGCCCCATAGTGGAAGCTCAGGATGGGGGACACCCCCATGGAAAAGCCCATATAAAGGGCAGTGAGCAAAAATTGGGCATAGAGGACAATGGTGATGGCGGCCACCCCATCCTCCCCCAAGAAGCGGAGCATGAGTAGGTTAAACAGAAAGGTAACCACCCCGCCCGCCAGGTTGGTGACCATTTCGGAGGAGCCATTGAGGCAGGCCTGAAGCAGAGCCTTGCCCTCCCAGTGAGGGCGGGCAAAGCGAAGACCCTGCCGCCGGAGCAGGAAGAAGATACAGCCCGCCACGGCGGTGACCAGATAGCCCGCCGCTGTGGCCAGAGCGGCCCCGGTTACACCCAGGTTTAGGGGGACGATGAACACATAGTCCAGCACAGCGTTGGCAAGGCCCGAGCAAATGGTCATCCCAAGGCCAAGTCCGGGGCGGCCCGCCGTTACAAAAAAGAGTTGGAACAGGAGCTGAAGCATACAAAAAGGGGTGAAGAGCAGCATGGTGCGAAGATAGTCCACCGTGTCGGACATCAGGCCGTCGGTGGCCCCCAGCAGGCGGGCGATGGGGGCAGAGAAGAAAAGGCCCGGCAAAGTAAAGAAAAGTCCCGCCGCCAGTCCGGCCAGGGCCAGAAGGGAGAAAAACCGGCGGGCTTCCAGCTCCTTTCCCTCGCCCAGCTTGCGGGCCACGATGGCGTTGCCCCCGGTGGAGAGCATGACCCCAACCCCGATGGATACACTGATGAGGGGAAAGGCAACGTTGACCGCCGACAGGGCGGCCGAGCCCACAAAGCGGGAAACGAAGATACCATCCACAATGGTATAGAGGGACATGAAAATCATCATGATAATAGTGGGGAGAGAAAAGGTGAGCAGGGAAAAAAAGCTGTCGCTCCGGTCCAAAGACTGTGACATTTTGGGAAACCTCCTTGAAAAAACGGGGAATACAGGGTATCATAAACCATCGGGTAACCCGATAGTCAAGCATTTTTTTGTAAGGATGAAACAAAATGAAGCAGTACATGACCAGCGGGGACTTTGCCAAGCTTTGCTCCACCACCAAGCACACCCTCATTCACTATGACCAGATGGGGGTGCTGACCCCTGCCCTGGTGGGGGAGAACGGCTACCGCTACTATTCCCCCATTCAGCTGGATGTGTTTTATGTCATTGAAACCCTGCGGGAGCTGGACATGTCCCTGGCCGACATCCGGGCCTATCTGGACCGGCGGAGTCCCCGGGAATTTGCCCACCTGCTGGAGCGGCAGGAAAAGCGACTGGGGGAGAAGATTGCCCGTCTGAGCCAGATGCGGGAGATGGTACGGGATAAGGCCGAGCTGATTCGGCGGGCCATGGCGGCGCAGGGAGAGGAAATCGTCCTGGAGTGGGAGGAGGAAATCTGGCTGATTTGCACCCCGGCCCTGCCCATGACCAGTGATTGGAACATTGCTGTGCCATTGGCTGAGCATATCCGGTTTTGCCAGGCCCACGGGGTGGTCAGTCCCCATTCGGTGGGGAGTATGGCCACCCAGACGGCGGCCCACACGGGGGACCCGGCAGGCTATACCCATTATTACACCCGGGTGGACAAAAAGCCAAAGGGGGTGGAGGTCTATACCCGGCCTGCGGGTCGATACCTGAAACTGAACCACACCCTGGGCTGTGACAGCCTGCCCCACGCTTACCGCCGGGTAATAGAGCGGGCGGAGGAGCTTGGGCTGACGTTGCAAGGGCCATTTTTTGAGGATATGCTGTTGGATGAAATGAGCGTAAAGGGCTATGATAATTATGTACTGGGAATTTCGGTTTTGGTACAGGAGTAAGGTTGACATAAAACAAAAGTGCGGGGTGCATTCAGGCAAAAAACTTGGCGGCAGATGGTATGGGGGGCAGTGAAAGAAAAACTTTAGAATTTTTACCCCTTGATTTTAAGAAACAAATGGTAGGATGCTTTCATCGAAAAAAGGGAGTCATGTTGATGGAAGCAGTATTACGAAAAAAACAGCCTGGGGGAAGGTCCCTTTCGTCGGAGGAAATCCCCGGCTTTTTTGCCCGGGGGATCAATTATTATAAGCTCTTTTGGGTCTTTTTCGTGGCCTCCTTTTTGGGGGCTATGACCGAAACGGTCTTTATGCTGCTCACCCGGGGGGAGATACAGAACCGCAGCGGGGTCATTTACGGCCAGTTTTCTTTGGTATGGGGGTTGGGGGCCGTGCTGTTTACCCTGTGCTTTCAGGGGATGGAGGGCAGGGGTGCGGCCTTCATTTTCCTGGCGGGCAGTCTGCTGGGGGGCGGGTATGAATACCTTTGCTCCTGGGTGCAGGAGGTTCTGTTCGGGGCCTGCTTTTGGGATTACAGCCACCTCCCTCTAAACATCAACGGGCGGGTGAGCATCCCCTTTGCCGCCTTTTGGGGTGCGGCCGCGCTGCTTTGGGTGAAGGTACTTTATCCCTGGCTGTGTCGGCTGATTGGCCGTATTCCGGCTGGGGTGGGGAAGCCGCTGACGGTGGCACTGAGCCTGTTTATGGTGGGCAACATTTTGATTTCCGGGGCGGCGCTGGGCCGCTGGAACCAACGGCAGTTGGGTCAACCGCCCCGCAATGGGGCAGAAGAGTTTTTAGACCGACATTTTTCCGATGCTCGGATGCACCAAAACTATTCTACCCTGACCTTTGTGGGCACACAGCAAGCCAAACTAGATGCCGGGGTGGGGACGGCCAAAGAGTGAACGATGACACCAAAAGGGTCTTTCCCGCCGGGAGAAAGACCCTTTTTTCTCTATTTGCGCTCCTTTGGGGGAAATCCCTTGCCCCGGGGCGGTTCTTTTGGTATAATATCCTGATACCTTATCGCAAACTAGAGGAGGATGGATGGCTGTGGATAACATTACACTCATCGGAATGCCCGGCTCGGGCAAGAGCACCATCGGGGTTCTGCTGGCCAAGCGGCTGGGGCTTGACTTTGTGGACACCGACATCCTCATTCAGACCCGGCAGGGGGCACAGCTGCAGGATGTGCTGGACAGCATGGGTCTGGAATCCTTTCTCGACCTGGAGGGGGAGACCCTGGCGGGGCTTTCCTGCCGGGATACCGTCATTGCCCCGGGCGGAAGCTGCGTTTGCCGGGCAGCTGCCATGGAGCATTTGAAGCAATTGGGCAAGGTCATCTATATCAAGCTCCCCTTGGAGGAGATTGAAACACGCATTACCAATTTGGACCGGAGGGGCATCGCCTTCCGGCCGGGGGAAACACTGCGCGACATTTATGAGGCGCGTACCCCCCTTTATGAGCGATACGCCGACATCACGGTGGAGACCTTGGGCCTCACATTGGAACAGTCGGCGGCGGCGGTGGAGAAGCTTCTGCGGCCGTGACCGATTTTTGAAGTAAAGGAAGCAAAACATGAAATTTAGCGAGCTGGGGCTTATGCCCCTTATTACCTCCAGCCTGGAGTCCATGGGGTATCAGGAGCCTACCCCCATTCAAGTTCAGGCCATTCCCCCCGCCCTTCAGGGGCGGGACGTGCTGGGCTGTGCCCAGACCGGCACGGGCAAGACCTGTGCCTTCGCCACCCCCATCCTTCAGCGGCTGGCCCAGAACCCCAATCGGGGCGAGCGGGTTATACGTGCCCTCATCCTGACCCCCACCCGGGAGCTGGCACTCCAAATTCAGGAGAATTTTGAG
>CAZHWK010000224.1:0-3812 GCA_964536405.1 uncultured Oscillospiraceae bacterium | reverse complement strand
CGAACTCTTCCTACCGCTGTGGGTTGCGGCACGTGTCCCGCCCTTGGGGCCGGGCACACTAGGCCTTACTTTTGGGCTTAAAGATAAGTGCCACCAAAAAGCCAAAGAAGATGGCGGCGGTAATGCCGGCGGCGGTGGCGGTAATCCCCCCCGAGAAGGCTCCGGCGATGCCCAGCTCGTCCACCGCCTTATAGACCCCCTGGGCCAGGGCATAGCCAAAGCCGGTGAGGGGAACGGTAGCCCCCGCTCCGCCCCATTCCACAATATGCTTATAGATGCCCAAGCCACCCAAAATGACCCCCGAGCAGACATAGAGCACCAGAATACGGGCGGGGGTGAGCTTGGTTTTGTCAATGAGAAGTTGGCCGATGGCGCACAGAATGCCACCGCAGAGAAAAGCGTTTAAATATTCCATATCGGTTCTCCTTATGCTTCGATGGATACTGCGTGACAGACACTTGGGATACTTTCCCCCTGCATGGTGGAGGTAGGGGAGAGGAGGGCCCCTGTGGGGCAGAAGAGGATTTTTTTCCACATGCCGTTCGCCATGCCCCCCAGCAGGTAGCCCGTCAGGACAGAGGCGGCACAGCCGCAGCCCGAGCCGCCGCAGTGAACATCCTGCCCCTCCAAATCGAAGAGAAGCAGACCGCAGTCCTTGTGATGCTTGAGGGGAACCCCGTCCTTTTTGAAAAAGTCCTCCAAAATTTCACTGCCCAGCTTGCCCAGGTCCCCGGTGACCACCAAATCGTAGTAATCCGGGGTGCGGCCCAGATCCTTTAAGTGTGTCTTGATGGTTTCATAGGCGGCGGGAGCCATAGCGGCTCCCATGTTATTGGCATCGGTGACCCCCTTGTCCACGATTTTGCCAACCGTGCAGGCCGTCACCTTGGGACCCTGACCCTGGGTACCCAGGATGACAGCCCCGGCGGCGGTGGCCGTCCACTGGGCGGTGGGAGCCCGCTGACC
This sequence comes from uncultured Oscillospiraceae bacterium, assembly GCA_964536405.1. Taxonomy (GTDB): domain Bacteria; phylum Bacillota; class Clostridia; order Oscillospirales; family Oscillospiraceae; genus JAHHSE01. The sequence goes on along the minus strand of CAZHWK010000224.1, from coordinate 2,846 downwards.
GCCGTACTGCAGGGGGGTGCGGTACTGCCGCTCGGCGGTGCAGAAGTGGGAGGAAGTGACGGCGGCGGCATGGCGGCCGAAGCCGCCGTCCAGAAGCATGGAGGCCAGCAAAAGGCTTTCCCCCATGGTGGAGCAGGCACCATACACCCCTAAAAAAGGTACGTCCTGTCCCCGAGCGGCGAAGGAGGAGGAGATGCACTGGTTAAGCAAATCTCCTGCCAGCAGATAGTCCAGGTCGGCGGCCGACAAGGCCGCCTTGGTCAGGGCGGTGTTCAGTGCCCCCTTTTGCATTTCGCTTTCGGCCTTTTCCCAGCTGGCCTGACCAAACTTGTCGTCCTGGGAAATGGTGTCAAAGGTGGAGGCCAAGGGGCCTTCCCCCTCCTTTTTACCCACCATATTGGCCCAGGCGAGGATGACGGGCGGCTGATTAAATTTGACGGACTGTGCGCCCTGTTTTTTTGTTTCCACAATACCACTCCCATGCTAGAAATCGAGGTTAGTATGCACTTATTTTTTAGAAATATAAGCCTAGCCAAACTTCTTCTTTGGGGGTATAATAAAAGCAATCGAAAACTTGACACAAGCAAAGGAGCCCATTTACATGAACCAAGACACCCGTACCCTGGCCTGGATGTGCCCCCACTGCCACCAGAGCGTCATCGTGGAACGTGATATTTTTTCCCTGGCCGCCGCCCCCAGCACCATCACCTGCCCCTGCGGGAAATCCGAGGTCAAGGTGGAGCCCATGGAGGATCATTTTAAGCTCAGCGTCCCCTGCCTGACCTGTGGGAAGGACCACACGGTGGCCTGCGCCCAGGATGCTTTTTTGCGCCAGAAGGCCATTGCCCTCTCCTGCGCCGCCAGCGGTCTGGCCTGCTTTTATGTGGGGGAAAAGGAGGCGGTTTACGCCGCTGTGCGCCGGTTGGAAGAAACGGCCGACCTGCTCCCCGAAAAGACCGAGGGGGAGGATACTGCCCCCGCCGCCTTTTTGAATGACACCATCATGGAGGAAATTTTAGGCGAGCTGAAGGACATTGCCCAGCGGCCCGGGGGCATTACCTGTGCCTGCGGGGGGCAGGGGGTTCAAATTAAGGTGGGGTACAGTGCCGTGGACCTGTTCTGTGCCGCCTGCGGCAATGCCCTGCGTATTCCGGCCGCCACCGACAGTGACCTGGACGACCTGTGCTGTAAAAACAGACTGGTCATCCAGGGCAAATAAGGGGCGCAGGGCATGTTTGCAGAATATTGCTACCCCGTGGACAGCCGGGAGGTGGACCACCAGGGACAGTGCCGCCCCTCGGCCGTGCTGGGCTTTTTGCAGGAGGCGGGCACCCTGGCCGCCATGGAACTGGGCCTCTCCCGGGAGGCCATGCTGGAAAAATACCACTGCTTTTGGATGCTGGCCCGCATTTGGGTAGAACTGGACAGGCCTCTTCTGTTTGGGGAAGCAGTGACGGTGCGAACCTGGCACCGAAGCCCCAAGGGGGCTTCCATCTACCGGGATTTTGACCTGCTGGTGGATGGACATCCTGTGGGACAGGCCGTATCCACCTGGGTGCTGGCCGATTATGACACCCATAAGCTCCTGCGGCTGGACAAGGTAGAGGAGATGAGGGACACCTTCGGGGGCGAGGGGCTGGACAAGAGCCTTACCATCTCCCGCTTAAAGCTGCCCGAAAATATGCACTGGACAGAAAATCGCCGCCTGCATTACAGTGAGACCGACATCAATGCCCATGTCAACAACACCCGCTATGCCGACTTTGCCTGTGACGCTCTGCGGCTGGAAAACTTGGGGGGCGGGGCCTTTGTGTCCGGTCTGCAAATCGGCTTTTTGGCCGAGTGCCGGGCAGGGGATGTGCTGGAGCTGTCGGTGGGCCGGGCCGAAGGGACCGACTTTGTCCGGGGTGTGGGGCAGGATGGCCGCCCCCGGTTTGAGGCGGCCGTGACCATTGCCGGAGAAAGTCTCTGAAGGGCGCACAGTTTCGTATGATTTGCCCCTTGACATTCCACCCCATGGCCATTAGAATAAATAAAATATTTTTTTGTACGTTAACTTAAAAAGGAAAGTAGGAGATGCAAATGCCGAGCAAATTCAAGGGCCACGGCCTTACCTTCGACGACGTTCTGCTGGTTCCCGCCGAGAGTAATGTTCTGCCCGCAGAGATTGATCTGCACACCCAGCTTACCAAGAAAATTCGCCTGAATATTCCGGTCATGTCCTCCGCCATGGATACCGTGACCGAGTCCCGGATGGCCATTGCGGTGGCACGGGAGGGCGGCATCGGCATCATCCACAAGAATATGTCCATCGGTCAGCAGGCCGAGCAGGTGGACATGGTCAAGCGCAGTGAAAACGGGGTTATCACCAATCCCTTCTGGCTGGCCCCCGGTCACACCCTGCAGGAGGCCGACGACCTCATGGCCAAGTATCGCATTTCCGGTGTGCCCATCTGCGACAATGGCAAGCTCATTGGTATTATCACAAACCGTGATATGAAGTTTGAAACCGACATGAGCCAGCTGATTGACAACGTGATGACCAAGGAAAACCTGGTCACCGCCCCCGAGGGGACCAGCCTGGACGAGGCCAAGGAAATCCTGCGCAAGCACAAGATTGAGAAGCTGCCCATCGTGGATGGGGAGTTCCGCCTCAAGGGCCTTATCACCATTAAGGATATTGAAAAGGCCGAGGTTTACCCCAACTCGGCCCGTGATGAGAAGGGCCGCCTGATGGTGGGTGCCGCCATCGGTGTGACCAGCGACGTGCTGGACCGCACCCGTGCCCTGGTGGATGCCGGGGCCGATGTGCTGGTGCTGGACAGCGCCCACGGCCACAGCCAGAA
>CAZHWK010000223.1:0-3839 GCA_964536405.1 uncultured Oscillospiraceae bacterium | reverse complement strand
TGATGAGTCACTTTCTGCTTCCCATTCAGGCTGGCCTGTCCCAGGCCCGATTTACCGTGGGCAATCCACTGGTCGATCCCCTGCGCCTTTATAAGGATGTGGAGGAGCGCTCCCATATGCAAACCGCCTGCCGGCTGGCATCCCAAGCGCTGGAGGCAACTCTGGAGCGGGGCCGGGCATGGATTGGAAAGACAGAAAAGCAGTTTATGGCTGCTCTGGCCTTTGAGATGAGCAGCCGGGGACTGAACCTGCCCAGCGGGATTGTGGCCGTGGGCGAGCATGCCGCCGTTCCCCACCATGTCAATGGGGATACCCCCATTCGGGAGGGGGCTTGCCTTCTGGTGGACTTTGGGGGCAATTATATGGGCTACCATACCGATATGACCCGCACCGTCCATTTTGGCCAGCCCAACGATACCTTCCGCAAGGTGTATGACACCGTGCTGGAGGCCCTGTACCGGGGCCATCGGGCGGCCAAGGCTGGCAATCGCCTTCAGGATGTGGATCGGGCCGCCCGCAGCTATATTACCGAACAGGGCTATGGGGAGTATTTTATCCACCGCACGGGTCACGGCATTGGGCTGGACGGCCACGAAGGTCCCCCGGCGGGGGAAGGGTCCCTCACCGAAATCACCCCCGGTATGTGCTTCTCCATTGAGCCGGGCATCTATTTGCCGGGGCAGTTTGGCGTTCGCATTGAGGACCAGGCCATGATGACCGAAGAGGGCCTTCGTATTCTGCACGATGTCCCTAGAGAGCTTATCGTGTATTAAAGCATTTCTGCCAAGCACAAAGGGTGCTTGCATCGGGCAGGCCCAAGGGGCCGAAGCCCCGCACCGGAAAGAGAGAGCCGGGCGAGAAATTTGAGGAGAGAGAGAAAAGTATGGAAACACTGGAAACCAAGAAAAAACGAGCATTTCCCCACTCACTGGTTATTATTTTTGCCCTTATCTGTTTGGCCGCCATCATGACCTGGGTGATACCCGCCGGACAGTATGTGCGCATTGAGGACCCTGTCACCGGGCGTATGGTGGTGGACCCCAATTCCTATCAGGTGGTGGAGTCCAACCCTGCAAACCTCTTTGATGTTTTCGTGGCCATTCCCCGGGGCCTTAGCGAAGCGGGCTGGATTGCCTGGATGGTTCTGATCATCGGCGGGGCCTTCCACGTCATTGAGTCCACCCAGTCCACCCGGGCCCTGATTGGCAAGTTTATGAAAAGACTGCAAGGAAAGGGCGGGGTCTATCTCATTCCCCTTCTGATGCTTCCCTTCTTCATGCTGCCCGCCATTACCGGCAACGGCGAGTCTATGTTGGCCTTTTTGCCCCTGGGTATTCTGATTGCCCGGTCCATGGGCTTTGACGCCATGACCGGCCTGTGTATCGTGACCATCGCATCCTCCACTGGCTACTGTACCGGCCTGTTCAGCCCCTTCTCCACCGGCACAGCCCAGCAGCTGGTGGGTCTGCCCGTGTTGCAGTCCGGCCTGTGGTTTCGTATCCTGGGCGCAGTGCTCCTGTTCTGTGCCGCTGCCTTCTGGACCGTCCGCTATGCCAAGATGGTGAAGGCTGACCCCTCCAAGAGCTATTGCTATGAGCTGGAGCAGAACCTGAGCGAGGGGGGCGCAGCCGAAATCATTGAGCTGACCACCCGCCGCAAAATCTGCCTCATTGAGTTCCTGGTGGGCATCTGTACCATTATCTATGCCGCCCTGGCCGGGTGGGACTTTAAGACCCGCTTCCCCGCCATCTTTATCATTATGGCACTGGTCATCGGACTGACCGCCGGGTATGATGCCAACAAGATTGCAAACACCTTCGTGGATGGTGCCAAGCTGGTTTTGGTGGGGGCACTGGTCACCGGATTTTCCAAGGGTATCGGGGTCATTTTGACCGATGCCAATATTACCGACACCATTGTACATGCCCTGTCCTCCCTGGTGGTGGGCCTGCCCACCCAGATTGGTGCTATGGCCATGCTGCTGGTGCAGTCTGTGCTCAACTGCTTCATCATTTCCTCCAGCGGCCAGGCTGCTGCTACTATCCCCATCATGAGCCCTCTGGGCGACGTGCTGGGCGTGACCCAGCAGACGGTTGTCATGGCCTTCCTGTACGGGGACGGCTTCTCCAACATTCTGCTGCCCATGAATGCATCGATTATGGGTGCCTGCGCCATTTCCGGCATTACCTATCCCCAGTACATGCGCCGTGCCATCCGCCACTACCTGAGCTATATGCTCATCGGGTTTGTGCTGTTGTTCGTGGCCGCTACCATTCAGCTGGGGCCCTTCTAACTCAAAGACCTCTTTCTTTGACACACACGGAAAAAACCTGCCGATTGTACGGCAGGTTTTTTCCAAAAGGAGTGATGATAGTGTACGATTATCTGACCAGGGCCAGGGAGTTGGCCCAGCAAATCGTGGACGACCGCCGCCACCTGCATCAAATTCCCGAGCTGGGGGAGCATCTGCCCAAAACCAGTGCCTATGTCATACAGCGGCTCAGTCAGATGGGGTATGAGCCCAAGGTGTGCGCCCAGTCCGGGGTGGTGGCTACCGTGGGCCGGGGGGAGCCGGTTTTCCTCCTCCGGGCCGATATGGATGCCCTGCCCATGCCGGAGGAAAGCGGTCTGCCCTTTGCCTCGGCGGACCCGGGCCGGGCCCACACTTGCGGCCATGATGCCCATACCGCTATGCTTCTCACAGCGGCTCAGATGCTCAAGGAAAATGAAGAAAATCTTGCGGGCACGGTGAAATTGATGTTCCAGCCCGGGGAGGAAACTCTGTATGGGGCGCTGAACATGATTGCCGACGGCGTGCTGGAGAACCCAGCCCCCCGGGCCGCTATGGCCATCCACGTGGATGCCACCATGCCCAAAGGCCGCCTAATGGTGGGCAAGGGAAATGCCTTTGCCTCCAATGATTTTTTTGACATTCATATCCAGGGGAAGGGCTCCCATGCTGCCCGGCCCGCCGATGCGGTGGACCCGGTGAATGTGGCCGCCCACATTCAGGTGGCCATCCAAAGTTTGATCAGCCGGGAGGCGCTACCAACCGAAACCAATGTGATTTCCGTGACCGCCATCCACTCGGCGGGGGAGAGCTATAATGTCATTCCTGAAGTGGTAGAGATGAAGGGGACCCTGCGTACCTACCACGAGGGGCAGAGGGCCCTGCTGAAAGGCCGGCTCACCGATCTGGTGACCGGTATGGCCGCCGCCTTTGGTGCCAAGGGCGAGGTGAAGTTTTTGGGGGAGGGCACACCGGCTCTGGTCTGTGAGCCGGACTTGGCCGAGTGCCTGGTGGTCGGAGCTGAGTCTGCTCTGGGCCAGGGGAGCGTCTATCCCCAGCCCTTTTTAAAGGTGGGGTCGGAGGACATTGCCAATCTGGCCCGCCACATTCCAGTGGGCTACTTTTTCCTGGGGGCGGGAACGGATGAGGATACTCCCTATCCGTTTGGACAGCATCACCCCAGACTGGTCATCAATGAGGATATTTTTCCCACCGGGGCCGCCCTTCTGGCCGGAGCGGCCACTCATTGGCTGGAGACCGAAGGAAAATAAGTGAGCTGCGGAGCAGACCCTGAAGGAATGTGAAACGGAAGGGGGCTGGCCGCTCATAAAAGGGCGGTAGGCTCTGCTTGGTACCCGAAATTGCCGTATGAAAAGACGCCGCCCGTAAGGATGTTTGCGGGCGGCGTCTTTTTTCTGGGCCAGTCAAATGGAAGGGACACTTGCTTTTTGCCAAAAAATTTCGTAGAATTAAAGTATTCTTTGGCCTAGAGCGTTTCTGAAAAGTCGCTGTGCCTGGAATTTTGAGCAAAAATTTGGTCAGACAAGCT
>CAZHWK010000222.1:0-3842 GCA_964536405.1 uncultured Oscillospiraceae bacterium | reverse complement strand
GTGTAGTGCCACGGTTTTTTCTTTGGGCCGCCGTTTCTTTTTTGACAAGACAAAAAAGAAATGGTGGACGCTTGGCCGGCGGCCGGCCATCGTTCCTCGCCCGCCGAAGCGGGCGAAATCCCCCCCGCCGTGGGTCACGGCACGTTTCCTCGCCCCTCGCAAGGGGCGAAACCCTCGCCCGCCGAAGCAGGCGAAACTCCCCCATAGGGGATGATGGACAAACCTGGGAGGTGTATGTCATCAAACTCACCTACGACCTGCACCTCCATTCCTGCCTGTCCCCCTGCGGGGACCTGGACATGACCCCCGCCAATCTGGCCGGGATGTGCGCCCTGGCGGGCTTGGAGGTGGTGGCCCTCACCGACCACAATTCCTGCGGCAACTGCCGTCCTTTCCTCCGGGCCGCCGAGAAGCAGGGTCTGCTGGCCCTGCCCGGCATGGAGCTTACCACCGCCGAGGAGGTTCACATCATCTGCCTCTTCCCTGATTTGGATCGGGCCGAGGCCTTTTCCTCCTATGTATATGAAGCCCTTCCCCCCATTCCCAACAACCCGGCCATCTTCGGCCCTCAGCTTTTGATGGATGAGGGGGATCAGATTTTGGGGGAAGAAGCCCGCCTGCTTTCGGCGGCCACCTCCATCGGGGTTTACGAGGTCTGCCCCCTGGTGGAGCGGTTCGGCGGGGTATGCTTTCCCGCCCACATTGACAGGCCCTCTTACTCCCTGCTCTCTCAGCTGGGCCTGTGGGACCCGTCTCTTCCCTTCCCTCTGGCCGAGGTTTCCCTCGGTTGTCCCCCGGATTTTTGTGCCCGGCCTGACATACAGGGCGTTCCCCTCATTACCGACTCGGACGCCCATTTTCTTGGTCTCATTCCGGATGCGGTGTCCACCATGGAAGTCACCGAAAAAAACATTTCCGCCATTCTTTCCTGGATTAGACAGGGCGGAAATTTTTTATAATTTCCCGTTTTGGTATATTTGCAAAATAGAGATTGCTTTGCTGTGAAAAAATTGATATAATTTTAACAATTATGGCAAATTAAGGAGGAACAGCGTATGCCCAACTGCAAGACCGTCGTCCCATACCGGGGCACCAAGGAGCAGGAAGACCGGCTGCGGGCCGTCATTGATCAGTATAAAGGTCAGCCCGGTGCCACCATGCCCGTGCTCCAGGCCGCTCAGGATATTTTCGGTTATCTGCCCGAAGAAGTCCAAATTATCATCGCCGAGGGGCTTGACCTTCCCCTGTCGGAACTTTACGGGGTGGTTTCCTTTTACGCCCAATTTACCCTAAACCCCAAGGGGGAGCATGAAATTTCGGTCTGTTTGGGCACCGCCTGCTACGTCAAGGGGGCAGGGGATGTGCTGGAGGAACTGGAAAAGCAGCTGGGCATCAAGTCCGGCTCGGTGACCCCCAACGGCAAATTCTCTCTGGATGCCTGCCGCTGTATCGGTGCCTGCGGTCTGGCCCCCGTCATGACCATCGGCAACGATGTGTATGGCCGCCTGACCCCCAATCAAATTGCCGGCATTTTGGATAAATATCGATGAACACCACGAAACTCACGGCAAGGCCCAGCGCAGCGGGTTTGCCGGGAAAGAGGAGGAGCAAGGGAGCAAAGTGTGGAATGTTCTTTGGGCGTTCCACATGGAGCGGACTTTGCGACGACGAATTGAAAGAGATTGCCCTTCACCTGCTGGACATTGCCCAGAACTCGGTGACCGCCGGGGCCACCGAGCTGACCCTCTCTCTGGCTGAACACGAAAATATCCTCACCATGACGGTGGCCGACAACGGCCGGGGTATGACGGCGGACTTTCTGGCCAACGTCCTGGACCCCTTTACCACCACCCGAACCACCCGAAAGGTTGGCCTGGGCCTTCCCCTGTTGCGGCTGAGTGCCGAGCAAACCGGGGGCAGCCTTGCCATCGAAAGCGCCCCCGGCATGGGCACCACCACCACAGCCTTCTTTCACCTGGACCATATTGACTGCCCCCCGCTGGGGGATGTAGCCGGCACCCTGGCCCTCTTTTTGCAAGGGGCCCCGGAAACGCTGGAAACCCGTTTTATCCATGAGACTGACCACGCTCGCTTTGAACTGGATACCCGTGAGGTGCGTGCCCTGCTCTGCGGGGTCCCCCTCTCCGAGCCGGAGGTGGCCCTCTGGCTGCGGGACTACATTGCCGAGCAGGAATTACATCTTGAGAAGGAGAACTCGCCTAATGAAGAGCATGGAAGAACTCAAGGCCATTCGTGAGAAGATGCAAAAGCAAATGAATATCCGCCAGGATGACCCCGATGCCATTCGGGTGGTGGTGGGCATGGCTACCTGCGGCATCGCCGCCGGGGCAAAGCCCGTCCTGACCGCCTTTTTGGAGCAGGTACAGCTTCATAACCTGAAAAATGTCACCGTTTCCCAGACCGGCTGTATCGGCGTTTGCCGTTTGGAGCCCATCGTGGAGGTCTATGTCCCCGGTGAGGAAAAGGTGACCTATGTAAAAATGAAGCCCGAGATGGTAGCCAAAGTTGTCCAGGACCATCTGGTCAACCACACCCCGGTGACCGAGTACACCATCGGGGCCGCAGAATAAGGGGGAGAAACGTATGATGAATTTGGTTCGCTCCCACGTGATGGTCTGCGCCGGCACCGGCTGTACCTCCTCCAACTCCCCCGCCATCATCCGGTCCTTTGAGTCCGAGCTTGCCATCCGGGGTATGCAGGACGAAATCAAGGTGGTGCAGACCGGCTGCTTCGGCCTGTGCGCCATGGGCCCTGTGGTTCTCATCTACCCCGAGGGGGCCTTTTATACCCACGTGACCCCCACCGATGTAAAGGAGATTGTGGAAGAGCATCTCATTAAAGGCCGCATCGTCCAACGCCTGCTCCACCGGGAGGGTTCTCAGAAGGAAGTTGTCACCTCCCTCACCGACACCCGCTTTTATAAGGACCAGCTCCGCATTGCCCTTCGCAACTGCGGCGTCATTGACCCCGAGAACATCGACGAGTACATCGCCCACGACGGCTACACTGCCCTGGGCAACATTCTGACCAACAAGCAGGACCCCCAGGCCGTCATTGACGTGATTAAGGCCTCGGGCATCCGGGGCCGTGGCGGTGCCGGCTTCCCCAGCGGCCTGAAGTGGCAGTTCACCAAGGACGCTCAAAGCCCGGACGGCATCAAGTATGTGGCCTGTAACGCCGACGAGGGCGACCCCGGCGCCTTCATGGACCGCTCCATTCTGGAGGGGGACCCCCACACCATTATCGAGTCCATGGCCATTGCCGCCTATGCCGTGGGGGCCCACATCGGCTACGTCTACGTCCGGGCCGAGTACCCCATCGCCGTCCACCGCCTGAATGTGGCCATTGAGCAGGCCCGGGAATATGGCCTTTTGGGCAAAAACATCTTTGATTCCGGCTTTGACTTCGACCTGGAGCTTCGTCTGGGTGCCGGTGCCTTCGTCTGCGGTGAGGAAACCGCCCTTATGACCAGCATTGAGGGCCACCGGGGCGAGCCCCGCCCCCGCCCCCCCTTCCCGGCGGTCAAGGGCCTGTTCCAGCGTCCCACGCTGCTGAACAACGTGGAAACCTATGCCAACATCACCTGGATTTTGAACCACGGGGCCGAGGCCTTCAAGGCCATCGGCACCCCCAAGTCCACCGGCACCAAGGTCTTTGCCCTGGGCGGCAAAATTGTGAACACCGGCCTGGTGGAGGTTCCCATGGGCACCACCCTGCGTACCGTGGTGGAGGACATCGGGGGCGGCTGCCCCGGCGGCCGGAAGTTCAAGGCGGCCCAGACCGGCGGCCCCTCGGGGGGCTGTATTCCGGCCAGCCTCAT
>CAZHWK010000221.1:0-3865 GCA_964536405.1 uncultured Oscillospiraceae bacterium | reverse complement strand
ACCTCATTAACATCAAGCGGGTGGCCTGGGGTGTGCGTGAACTGGAAGATCTGCGTGGGGGCGGGAATACCTGCTCCGGAGCGGGTCAAAGCCACGAGGTCCAGGTGGATGAGGCCAATTTGGAGGCTCTGGTACGCCAAATTCTTAGGAGGCTGAACGTATGAGCGAAGTCAACGCAGACGGCGTTCTGCTCAATCCGCAAGAGGCCATCTTACAGCAGGTGCAGGGCCTGACCAACGCCCTGATGGCCCAGACCCCCGAGGGGATGGAGGACGATAAGGAGGTCACGGTCTACTCAGGGAGCGGGGAAGAGGCGGGCACGGTGGGGGGCATTCCCCACTATCCCCCCGGCACCCGTGCCCCGGTTTTGGGGCACGAGCCCGCCGGAACCGGCCTGTCGGCAGGGCGGGTGAGTACAACCGCCAAGCGGGGCCGGCCCAAGGGTAAGACCAAGGGGGACCAGCCCTTCCCGGCCGAGGGAGAGGAGATGCCCGCCACGGCGGCCCTTCAGCCCATTCGTAAGGAGGAGCCGGTTTCCACCCGGCAGAAAAATCCCGGCAAAAACGACCCTCCCATCACGAAGGAGAAAACGGCAAAGCCAAAAGCCACGGCCAAGAAGGCCAAAACCCCGGACACACCCAAAGAGGAAACAACAATGAGGAGGAAACAAACAATGGCAAACACAAATGCACTGGGTATGGTGGAAACAAGAGGATTGGTGGCGGCCATCGAGGCGGCCGACGCCATGGTGAAGGCGGCCAACGTCCAGCTGGTGGGCAAACAGCAGGTGGGCGGCGGCCTTGTGACCGTTATGGTTCGGGGTGACGTAGGGGCTGTTCAGGCCGCCACCGATGCCGGAGCTGCCGCCGCCGAAAAGGTGGGAGAGATGGTCAGCGTCCATGTCATTCCCCGCCCCCATGCCGAGGTGGACAGCATCCTGCCCCACATTCCAACCGACGGCGGATACGAGGGCTAAACCATGGCAGCGCAGCGGCGCAAGCCCGAGCATATGACCCACTTAAACCACAAAACCATGGTGCGCAAGGACCATCCCCGCATTGTTTTCAGGGGCTGGATTGACCGGATGGAAGCCGAAATTCTCACCTGTCAGCTGGAAACCGCCCGGGCGGGGCACACAGAGCTGGCGGGGGAGATGACCGGTTTGCTGGACTTTGTGCGAAACCTCATTCGGGCTGATGTGCTGGGGGAAAAGGTGGGGGAGTTTCGCCTGGGGGGCTATACCCCGGATGAACTGCGGGAATATTCTCATCACCCCGAACAATACTTCGGCCAGCCCCATTTTATGGCCTGCTGGCAGGACGGCTCTGCCATCCTGGCTATTAACCGCCTGCGTTCCATCATCCGGCAGGCCGAGCTGGCGGGCTATGGGGCCTTTAAAAACTATGACGGAACGGTGTCCCGACCGGACATTATGCTGGCCATGAACCGCCTGTCCAGCCTGTGCTGGATTTGGCAAATTAAATTAAAAGCGGAGCAAACGGGAGCAGGCCACTAAGCCAGCACGCAGACAAAAAAACAGGTTGGCCAAGAGTCAACGGCATTTTTTGCGGAGTGCGGGCTTAGGGACCGTAGCGGAGTTTGCGAAGCTCGATAGGATTAAAAGCGGAGCAAACGGGAGCAGGTCACTAAGACGTTTGCAAAGCCGAAGAGCGAAGGGAGAAGGAGAGCGTGACCGTTCTGGAACAAAAGGGCAGCCTTATCATTACCGCCCTCCCTTTGGAGGATATGGCCCTGCTGGCCCTGGGCATCCCCCTGGACGAAAGCCTGAAGCGGGTGCTCACCGCCCTTTTGGAGGGCAGGCGGGTGGCGGTTACCTCCCAGGCCTTTGAATATAAACGCTATCGCCAAAGTGCCCCTTTGGGCATTTACCAAAAATTTGTAGCCATGGAGCGGCAGCTTCATGAGATGGGGCTTGCTAAGGCCCGGACAGGGGAGGGGTAAAAATGGTAGTAGGCACCGTAATCGGCAAGGTATGGGCCACCAAAAAGACCCCTGCCCTGACCGGACAGGCCCTTTTGCTGGTGGCCCCACAGGGCATGAGCGGACCGCCCCTGGTGGCCGCCGACTGTGTGGGGGCCGGGGAAGGGGAGCGTGTCTTGCTCTCCACCGGCTCGGCCGCCCGGCTGGCAGCGGGGAAGGAAAGCCCCATAGATGCCGCCATCATTGGAATTATCGATAGCAAGTAAAGGGGGACAAGAGCTTGTCCATCAATGAAATTATCGTATATCTCATGGTCATTTTCATGGTGCTGGGCGGCATTGACCGCATCATCGGCAACCGCTTTGGCCTGGGAGAGAAGTTTGAAGAGGGTATCATGGCCATGGGGTCGCTGGCCCTTGCCATGATTGGTATTATCAGTCTGGCCCCGGTGCTGGCAAACCTTTTGCGTCCTGTGGTAGTGCCGGTGTATGCCTTCTTCGGGGCTGACCCTGCCATGTTTGCAGGCACGATACTGGCCAACGATATGGGGGGTGCCCCTCTGGCCATGGAACTGGCCCAGACGGCCGAGGCGGGCCGCTTCGGCGGTCTTATTGTGGGTGCCATGCTGGGCCCCACCATCGTGTTTACCATTCCGGTGGCCCTTGGTATTATAGAGGAGAGGGACCGTCCCGCCCTGGCCCGTGGGGTGCTGGCCGGTGTCATTACCATTCCCATCGGGGCCTTTGTGGGCGGGCTGGTGGCCGGGTTTGACTTTATTATGGTGGTGCGCAACCTCATTCCCATTGTCATCATCGCCCTGCTGATTGCCCTGGGCCTGTGGAAAATTCCAAAGGGCATGGTCAAGGGCTTCACGGTCTTTGGAAAGGCGGTGGTGATCATCATTACCATCGGTCTGGCCGCCGCCATTGTGGAGGAGCTGACCGGTATCGTCCTCATCCCCGGCATGGCCCCCATTGGGGACGGCTTTGCCACGGTGGGAGCCATCGCCATCGTCCTGGCGGGGGCCTTCCCTCTGGTGCTGGTCATTACCAAGGTGTTCCGAACCCCCCTGATGAAGCTGGGGCATGTGCTGGGCATGAACGACATGGCAGCCGCCGGCCTGGTGGCCACCCTGGCCAACAATATCCCCATGTTCGGAATGCTCAAGGACATGGACGAGCGGGGGAAAATCATCAACGTGGCCTTTGCCGTGTCGGCCGCCTTTGTCTTTGGGGACCACCTGGGCTTTACCGCCGGGTTTGACGCCGACATGATTTTTCCCATGATTGTGGGAAAGCTGGTGGGCGGTATCACCGCTGTGGCGGTGGCCATGCTCCTCACCCGCAAGGAGGGCCGCCGTGGATAAGCAGGCAGTGGAGCGCATGGTGCGCCAAATTTTGCTGGAAGAGCTGGGTCAGGGGAACAAGGGTGCCTGCGGGGTAAAGGCGGTTGCATTGCCACGGATTAAAACCACCGAGCAGGACCGTATGGATACGGGCAATCCCCACCATAGGGTCTATACCCACGACCTGTTTACGTTACAGGAAAGTCCCCGCCTGGGGGTGGGTCTGATGGAGATGGAACGCACCACCTTTGCCTGGACCCTGAACTACGACGAGCTGGACTATGTCATAGAGGGGCGGCTGGATATTTTGGCGGACGGCCATACCGTTTCGGCCGGGCCGGGGGAGGTTATCCTCATTCCCAAGGGGAGTGCCATCCAGTTTTCCGTGGCCGAAAAGGCAAGGTTTTTGTATGTGACTTACCCTGCCGATTGGCAAAACCAAGCATAAAAAGGCCCCCTGTGTCCTAGCTGGATACAGGGGGCTTTGTGTTTGAGTGCCAAACCACAAGGGGAGTTTCGCCGTTTGCGTAGCCGTTGGCGGCTTGCCGCCTTACGGATACGGCGTACCCCTTGCGGGTA
>CAZHWK010000220.1:0-3882 GCA_964536405.1 uncultured Oscillospiraceae bacterium | reverse complement strand
CCATAGTTCTGCGTTGCGCCCAAAGGCGCATGGTATTTTTCTCTCTCTCCGTTTCATACCATAGCACATTTCATAAATAGATGCAAGCCATTTTCACAACAGAATACGTTTTTACATCTATATTTTTATGCATTTTTTATGGGTAAGTTTTATATTTTAGGTAAAAAGGTTTCCTTTTTTTATTTTTTTCCACGAAAAAACAGGGATAAGTTCTGCTGGAGTGACCGGCTCGGCCTGAGGTAATATTCCACACAAGGCCGCCAGCTCCCCGGTCAGCTCTTTGGGTGACTTTTTCCTCCGCAAAACGGACAAATCCATGTCCCCATCCCGTTTGGAAAGCCGCCGACCATCAGGGGCCAAAAGCAGGGGAACGTGGGCATAAACAGGTGCGGAAAATCCCAGCTTGTCCAGCAGCCAAAGCTGCCGGAGGGTGGAGGACAGGAGATCCCTCCCCCGCACCACCTCGGTGACACCCATCAGGCCGTCATCCACCGTGACGGCCAGCTGATAGGCATACACCCCGTCCGACCGGCGTAGGATAAAGTCCCCACAGTCCCGGGCCAAATTTTCCCCTGCATCGCCCTGCAAACCATCATGAAAGCAAATATCCCTGTCTGGCGCAATCACCCTCCAGGCGGGCTTTCGGTTCCGGGCCAAGGCTTCCAGCTCCTCTTGGGTACGGCGGCGGCAGCGGCCGTCATAGACCAGTTCCCCGTCGGTACCGTGAGGTGCTGATGCGGCCAGCCGCTCTGCCCTGGTACAGTAGCATGGGTAGATAAGCCCCTCCCCTTCCAGTTTCCGAAAGGCCTGGGCGTACAACTCCCCCCGCTCGCTCTGTCGGTAAGGACCATGGGGGCCGCCCGCTCCATAGCCCTCATCCCAGTCCAGCCCCAGCCACTCCAGGTCCCGAGCCACCTGGGCCGCATATTCCTCCCGGCAGCGGTCGGGGTCCAGGTCCTCCATCCGCAGGAGCATCCTGCCGCCTTGGCTGCGGCTTGACAGCCAGGCCAGCAGGGCCGAACAAAGATTACCCAAGTGCATACGCCCGCTGGGTGAGGGCGCAAAACGACCTTTTACCACGAACGCCACTCCTTACATAATTTATATGGCACTCGGCCCGTCCCGGGCCGTGTCTGAACGTTCAGCCGTGGGACAAAGTCCCACATGGCAATTTATATAATCTGCTTGCTCTTCCACTTTCCGCTCTTCCAGCGCAAAAGGAAGAGGACAGCCCGGATGCACTCATCCATGGCCATAGCCAGCCAAATGCCAGCCAGACCCATACCAAAATATACCCCGAACAGCCATGCCCCACCCACTCCAAAGAGCCAGGCGAAAATGACGCACAGGATGGTGGGATAACGTAAATCCCCGCAGGATTGGAGACAGCGGCACATGACGATATTCACCGCCCGCCCCATCTCCAGAGGAATTTCAAGAAGCATAATGGTGGAACAGAGGGCCAAAATCCGCTCATCGGTGGTAAATAGACCAAACAGGGGCCGGGCAAAGAGATAAATCAGCACCGACACCGAGGTGGAGGCCACCAGAGCCCATTTCAAGGTGCGCCACACCCGGCGGTTGGTTTCCTCGGGCTGGCCCGCCCCCATAAGCCGGGCCACCACCACCTGGGTTGCCTGTCCGATGGAAGCTGTGAACAGATAGCTTACATTGGCAAAGAGAACCGCATAGGCCCTGGTATTGACCACAAAGAGGGCAAAGCGGTTGGTCACGGCCTGGATGCAGATTTGGGACATATTGTAGGAAACTGCCTCTCCCCCTGTGGGCAGACCCAAGGCCAGCAGGCGGCTAAGCTGCTGCATGGGAAAGGGCTTCAGATTTTCGGCGGTGAACACTTTTCCAAAGCGGCGGCGGTACATGACGGCGATGACGACGACCCCTACCAGGCGGGACAGGTCGCTGGACAGGGCAGCCCCAGCCACCCCCATGGCGGGCAGGCCAAAGGTTCCCCCAATCAGCACCGCATTGCCCCCGATGTTCAGAAGGTTGACCAGAACCGAGATGAACATGGTTTCCTTCATAAGCTGATAGCTGCGGAAAAAGGCGGTATAGGTCAAAAAGACCGACTGAAAGCACATCCCTACCCCCACCACACGGATGTATAGGCAGGCCCGGTCGAAAATCTCGGCATCCACACCCATGGCCTTGAAGATAGGACCGCAGAAAAAGACCAGAACAAGGGTGATGAGGATACCAAAAATAAAATTGGAAATCAGGGCGGCGGCACAGGTGCGGCCTACCCGCTTGGTGTCCTTGGCCCCCAGGTACTGGGCCACCAAAATCATGGCGGCGGTGCAGACCACCGAAAAGGCAATCAGCAGAAGGTTTGTAATCTGATTTGCGTTGCTGATGGCCCCTACCCCGTTGGGGTCCACCCGGCCCACCATAATCTGGTCCACATTCCCCACCAGCATCTGAAGGAACAGCTCCACAAAAATGGGCCAGGTCAGCCCCAGCACCGAAACCTTCTTTTCTTTCATCCCATTGCTCCCTTGCTATCTCTCATTTTTTACTCTTACCTATCATACTTGGCTGGGGCGAAAAATCAATTGACAATTCCTATGAATGATGGACAATTTTCTTCCTTCCTGCTATCATGATAGCACATTCACCCGTCAGGAGGCCGCCTTACATGGATAATACCTTTCAAAATGGAGAAACACCAAAGGTTTGTATTCTATCCTTCAGTTCACGTCCCCAGGGAAACTGCGCCCAAATCGGGGCTTATTTGCAGGCTCTGCATGGCCCCGCTGCCGTTTTATACCGCTTTTCCGATTGTTCCATTTCCCCTTGCGGCGGCTGTGACTATGACTGCTTTGGGCCACAGCACAACTGCCCCCATAAGGATGATAGGGAGCTTTCTCTGCTGGAAGCGGTATCCGAATGCGATTTGGCCTATTTCATCGTGCCAAACTACTGTGATTATCCCTGTGCCAATTACTTCATTTTTTGTGAGCGGGGACAGTCCCATTTTTCCGGAAACCACCGTCTGCTGTCCGCATATGAGGCCGTCCCCAAAAAGTTTATTGTCATCAGTAATACAGCACGGGATATTTTTGAGCAGGTCTTTTCCACCCAGACTGGCGGCAAGCCCGATATTCTTTTTTTAGCGGCTAAGGATTTCGGGTTGCGCAGTATCCAGGGGAACCTTCTCTCCTCCTTACAGGTGCAAGAAGCAATCAAGGCTTTTGCAGGGAGACAGCTTCTCCGGCCAGGACCACTCGATGCAAAAGTATAACAAAGGGGCTGCACCAAATATGGTGCAGCCCCTTTGTTTAACCTCGGTTGCCGAACTCGCTGTAAAACTGGTCATGGATGGCCTGGACGGCCCGGTCGGTATCCCCCTCGTCCACCAGGACGGACACCTTGATTTCGCTGGTGGAAATCATATGGATGTTGATATTGGCATTATACAGGGCCTCAAACATCTGGGCGGCCACACCGGGATTGTTAATCATACCGGCCCCCACGATGGAAACCTTAGCAATGTCGTCCGACACGTCCACCCGCTCAAAATGGATGTATTCACGCCGCTCTTCCAGCAGCTGCTTGGTGGCTTCCATGTCACCCCGGCTGATGGTAAAGGAAATATCCTTGGTATTATTCCGGCCGATGGACTGCAAGATGAGGTCCACGTTGATGTTATGTTTGGCCAGCAGGGAGAAGATTTTGAAGGCGATACCCGGCTCGTCGGCCACGCCAACCACGGCCACCCGGGCCACGTTCTTGTCCTTGGCCACCCCGCTTACATGACTTTTTTCCACGGTTTTTACGACCTCCTTGACTTTTGTACCGGGCGTGCCGGTGAAGCTGGAGAGGACCTCCAGATTGACGTTATACCTCTTGGCCATTTCCACCGAG
>CAZHWK010000219.1:0-3914 GCA_964536405.1 uncultured Oscillospiraceae bacterium | reverse complement strand
CTTGAAGGGGGGATAGATAACCCCTTTTTCCGTGATAATCCCGGTGAGCAGTTCGTGGGGGGTCACGTCAAAGGCCGGGTTCCAAACCTCCACCGTTTCCGGGGCGGTCTGTACCCCGCAGAGGGTACGGACCTCCTGGGGATTGCGCTGTTCCACCGGAATGCCGGAGCCGTCCGGGATGGACAGGTCGATGGTGGAGGAAGGGAGAACCGAGTAGAAGGGGATGCCATGGTGCTTGGCCAGTACGGCCACCGAGTAGGTGCCGATTTTGTTGGCAAAGTCGCCGTTTGCCGCCATCCGGTCACAGCCCAGAAGCACCAGGTCAATCTTCCCCTGGGACATGGCATACCCGGCCATATTGTCGGTGAGCAGGGTGGCGGGGATATGCTCCTCCACCAGCTCCCAGGCGGTGAGCCGGGCCCCTTGCAGAAGGGGGCGGGTTTCATCGCAATAGACCATCTCCACCCGCCCGGCCTCGTGGGCGGCCCGGATCACCCCAAGGGCGGTGCCGTAGCCCCCGGTGGCGATGGCCCCGGCATTGCAGTGGGTGAGGATGCGGGCCTTTTCGGGTACCACGCTCAGGCCGTTTTGGCTGATGGCGTGGTTCATGGACACATCTTCCTGGTGAATGGCAACAGCTTCCCGGATGAGGGTGTCAGGGTCGCCGCCACAGGCCGAAGCGGTGGCCTCCATGCGGTCCAGAGCCCAAAAGAGATTGACCGCCGTGGGGCGGCTGGCGGCCAGACAGGCCTTGGCCTGGGCCAAATCTTCCCCAGCCAGGGCGGCCAGACAGTAGGCATAGGCGGCGGCCACGCCGATGGCGGGAGCCCCCCGCACCACCAGCTTTTGAATGGCCTGGGCCACAGCCCGGTAATCGGTATAGGGGTCCCAGACCTCTTGAGTGGGAAGTTTCGTTTGGTCAAGCAGATGCAGGACAGGGTTTTGCCATTTGATTGCCTCCATCATCGGATACCTCCTCCTTTTATATGCCCCTATCATAGCACAGACAGAGTACAGGAGACAATGCCATGATTGACATATCTATCGACCACATTGAAAAAGAATTTGAGGTCGGAACGAAAATATTAGACGGCGTGAGCTTCCAGGTGGACTCCGGGGAGCGGGTGGGCCTGCTTGGTAAAAACGGGGCGGGGAAGACCACCCTGTTTCGTATCCTCACCGGGGAGATAGAACCCGATGAAGGGGAAGTTGCCATTGCCTCGGGCAAGCGGGTGGGTCTGATTTCCCAAATTCCCCGTTACCCCGAGGGGTACACGGTGGACCACGTCCTCTCCACCGCTTTCGAGCGGCTTCAGGACATGGAGAAGGAAATGAAAACGCTGGAGGGCCGTATGGCCGCCGGGGACGAGGGGGCCTTAAAACGCTATGGGGCTCTTACCGCCGCCTTTGAAGCCGCCGGGGGATACGATACGGCCACCCAACTGAATAAGGTGTGCAATGGCTTGGGTATTCCACAGGCCATGCGGACTCAGCCCTTTGACAGCCTGTCGGGGGGCGAGAAGA
Source organism: uncultured Oscillospiraceae bacterium (assembly GCA_964536405.1). Lineage (GTDB taxonomy): Bacteria > Bacillota > Clostridia > Oscillospirales > Oscillospiraceae > JAHHSE01. The sequence continues at coordinate 2,390 of CAZHWK010000219.1, read as the reverse complement.
CCCGGGTCAACCTGGCCCGGCTGATTTTGGAGGACACCGACATCCTCCTGCTGGACGAGCCCACCAACCACCTGGACCTCCACGCCACCGAGTGGCTGGAGGAGTATCTCCATAAATTTAAGGGCACCGTCCTCACCATCTCTCACGACCGCTGGTTTTTGGATGAAACCGTGACCCGGATTGTGGAGCTTCTGGACGGCAAGGCCGAGTTTTACAGCGGCAATTACAGCTTTTATGTGGTGGAGAAGGAAGCCCGTTATCAGGAGCGGCTCAAGCAGTACGAAAAGGAGCAGGCCAAAATCAAGCAGCTGCAAGAGGCGGCAGACAAGCTCCACCTCTGGGCCTTTATGGGTAACGACAAGCTGCATAAGCGGGCCTTTTCCATGGAAAAGCGAATGGAGCGGATGCGTACCACCGACAAGCCCACCAAGGAAAAGGGGATGGAGGTGCGCTTTGGGGAGCGGGAGTTTAAGGGGGACGAGCTGTTCACCGTCAAGAACCTGAAAAAGTCCTACGATGGCCGCACCCTCTTTTCGGGGGTGAATTTGGAGGTCACCGGGGGGGAGCGAATTGCCCTTCTGGGGGACAACGGCACGGGAAAATCCACCTTTTTGAAGATTTTGCTGAAGGAGGAAACTCCCGACGAGGGGAAGGTTCGCTTCGGCCCCGCTGCCAAGCAGGGCTACCTTCCTCAGGTGGTCCACTTCGACCATCCTGAACGCAATCTGGTGGACACCATGATTTACGGTCTGGACTGCTCTACCCAATCGGCCCGCAACCGTTTGGCCTCCTTCAAGTTTCGGGGGGAGGACGTGTTCAAGCAGGTGTCCGCCCTCTCGGGCGGGGAGCAGAGCCGTTTACGGCTGTGTATGCTCATGGATGAAACCATCAACCTTCTTATTTTGGACGAGCCAACCAACCATCTGGACCTCATGAGCCGGGAGTGGATTGAGGAGGCGGTGGAGGACTATAACGGGGCCTTGCTTTTTGTGTCCCACGACCGCTACTTCATTGACCGGTTTGCCACCCGCATTTGGATGCTGGAGGATGGGAAAATTACCGATTTTAAGGGCACCTATCAGGAATTTCAGGCCGCCCGGGCCAAGAAGGGCCAGCAGGCCCCGCCCCCCAAGGCTGAGCCGGAGCCAAAGAAGGAAAAGCCCAAGCGTCCCGGCGGCACCAAGATGCTGGAAAAGGAAGTGACGGCGGCCGAACGGGCGGTGACCAACGCCGAGGAAAAGATGTACGATTTGACCTGCGAGATTGAGGCAAACGGCTCCAATTACCTCAAGTTGCAGGAGCTGTATCAGCAGCGTTCGGACCTGGAGGACGAAATCGCCCACCTGTATGCGGTCTGGGAAGGGCTGGCGGCTGAATTAGAGGAGGCCCGGGGAGAATGAGAAAAAGACCCTACCGCCCTTATTGTGGAAAGCGGCATAAGTCCTGGCTGATTGCCTTTTGCGCCCTGCTGACCCTTGGAATTCTGGGCTTTTCCATCCTGGAGGGGGTCATCTTTGCCGGGGCAAGAACCCAAGTAAAGGGCCAGCCTCAGCTTATGGTTATTTTCGGCTGTAAGGTGGAGGACTGGGGGCCGTCTACCCTCCTGCGGGACCGGCTGGATGCCGCCTTGGAGTATTTGGAGGAGAACCCGGACATGACCGTGGTGGTCAGCGGGGGCCAGGGGGATGACGAGCATGTGTCCGAGGCCCAGTGTATGTACGACTATCTCACCGCCCACGGGGTGGAGGAAAAGCGTATTCTGCGGGAGGACAAGTCCCGCAACACCTGGCAGAATGTGACCCTCACCAAACAGCTTTTGCAGGAGGAGGGTATTGGGGCCGAGGATGGGGTTTTGCTGGTATCCAGCGGCTTTCATCTCACACGTATCCGGATGCTATGGGGCCGGGCGGACGGGGTGGGTCCTGTCAGCGTATTGGCGGCCCCGGTGACTCATACCCCATCTGCCATCCAAATGTTCTTTCGGGAGCCATTGGCTCTCGTGAAATCCTTTCTATTTGACCGATAAAGGAGACCTCTATGGAGGATAAGTTACAAGCCATTGAACAGCGATACTCTGAGTTGGAGGCCCGCTTAAACGCCCCTGAAACCTATGCCGACCCGCAAAGGGTGGCACAGCTCAACCGGGAGCAGAAGGAACTGGCCCCTCTGGTAGAGACCTACCGCCGCTATGAGGCCCGCAAGCGGGATTTTGCCGAGGCTCAGGCCCTGCTGTCCGACCCGGATATGAAGGAATTGGCCCAGGAGGAATTTCATGCGGCCAAGGCCGAGCTGGAGCAGTTGGAAGAGCAATTAAAGCTTTTGCTTTTGCCCTCCGACCCCAACGATGGCAAAAATGAAATCGCTCTCCGGGTAAGGGAGGTAAGCGTATT
>CAZHWK010000218.1:0-3915 GCA_964536405.1 uncultured Oscillospiraceae bacterium | reverse complement strand
GGGAGCAGATGACGGTCCACGACCTACTGAAATCGGTAGCCGTGGCCTCGGCCAACGATGCCGCTGTGGCCCTAGCCGAGCATATTTCGGGCAGCGAGGACGCCTTCGTAGCCCTGATGAATGAGCGGGCCGGTCAGCTTGGCATGGAGGACACCACCTTTCTAAACTGCACCGGCCTGCCCGACGCCGGGCATCTGACCACCGCCTATGACATCGCTGTCATGAGCCGAGAGTTAATTCAACACCCCGCCATTCGGGAATTTACCACCATCTGGATGGATGAGGTGCGGGGGGGACAGTTCCAGCTGGCCAACACCAACAAGCTCATCCGCTTTTACGACGGTGCCACCGGCTTGAAAACCGGATTTACCGACTCGGCCATGTTCTGCCTGTCGGCCACCGCCGACCGGGGCGGCATGGAGCTGATTGCCGTGGTTCTCCACGCCCCTACCTCGGAAAAACGGTTTGAAACGGCCAAGGCCCTTTTAAGCTTCGGCTTTGCCAACTATACCTTGATGAACGTCTATCCCGACCAGGCCCTTCCCCCCATTGACGTAACCCTGGGCGTAAACCCGGTGGTTCAGCCCGTGCTTCAGGGGGGCGGCCGCATTCTGGTGGACAAGGCCGACCTCAATAAGGTCACCACCACAGTGGAGCTCACCGACCGGGTAGAGGCCCCCGTGGAGGCCGGGCAGAAGCTGGGCACCATGACCGTCCTGCTGGACGGCGTGGAACAACAGGTCATTCCCATTGTGGCCGACGAAGCTGTGGAACGCCTCAGTCTGGGCGGTGTCTTTACCCGGTTTTTAGGGCGGCTGTTCATGGCCCCTTAACTTCCTTTCCTTCCCATTCCGAAACAAAAAATCCTGCTTTTTTAGGAAAAGCAGGATTTTTTGTTTTTAAAGCGGAAAGATGGTTGCGGCCCTTTCAAAAGCAGTATATAATGTCTGCTGAACAACAGAAGGCCCCCCTTCCATTCCGGGCCTTTTTTGCTTTACAGTGTGAATATGTGTTTTGCGGAGGAGCGCTATGAAAATCGTCATTGTGGGGGACGGCAAGGTAGGCTATACCCTCACCAAGGAGTTGTCCCAGGCTGGGCATGATGTGGTGGTCATTGACAGCGACCAAAAAGTACTTCAGCAGTCCATGGAAATTCTGGATGTTTTTGTGGTTCACGGCAATGGGGCCACCCTGGCCGTCCAACAGGAGGCCAAGGTGGGGGAAAGCGACCTGCTCATTGCCGCCACCTCGGGGGATGAGCTGAACCTTCTATGCTGTGTGCTGGCCAAAAAGCTGGGCTGCCGCCACACCATCGCCCGGGTTCGAAACCCGGAATACGCCAAGCAGCTGGCCCTGCTGCGGGAAGAGCTCGGCCTTTCCATGACCATCAACCCCGAGCGCACGGCCGCCCACGAAATTTTTCGGCTTTTGCAATTCCCCTCCTTCCTGAAAAGAGACACCTTCTGCCGGGGCCGGGCCGAGCTGGTGGAGCTGAAAATTTCGGAGGACAGCCCCCTAGCCGGTATCCTGCTCAAGGACCTGCTGCGGGTCACCGGGGTGAGTGTACTGGTCTGCGCCGTGGACCGGGGGGGCAAGGTCAGCATCCCAGTGGGAGATTTCCGCCTGGAGGCGGGGGACAAAATTACGGTCACCGCCGCTACCACCGACCTGGCCAAGCTCATGAGCAACCTTCATCTGGACACCCAAAAGGTGCGGGACGTCATTCTGATTGGCGGGGGGCGTGTGTCCTCCTACCTGGCCAAGATGCTGATTAAAACCGGGGTTCGGGTTAAAATTATCGAACAGAATATGGCCAAGTGCGAAGCTCTTTCCGAAGAACTGCCCGAGGCCATCATCATCTGTGGGGACGGCACCTCTCAGGAATTGCTGAAAATAGAGGGCATCACTGAGGCCGATGCCGTCATCCCCCTGACCAACATAGACGAGGAAAATATTATTATCTCCATGTACGCCGATTATATGGGTGTGCCAAAATCCATCACCAAAATCAGCCGTGTGGAGTATGAGTCCATCTTCCGGGACCGTGGGCTGGGCAGCGTGGTTTCCCCCAAGCTGCTCACCGCCAACGAAATTGTGGGCTATGTCCGGGCCATGAAGCAGTCCACCACCAGCTCCATGCTCAGCCTGTACCGCCTGTCCGACGGTCATGCCGAGGCCCTGGAATTTGTGGCCAAGGAGGGCACCCCCTACCTGAATGTCCCCTTCAAGGATGTTCAGCTCAAGCCCAACATTCTGGTGGCCTGCATCGGTCGTGGGGACCAAATCCTGATTCCCACCGGCAGCAACTGCATCAAGGCAGGGGACAACGTGGTGGTGGTCACCACAGCGGAGCAGCCTATCTCCACCCTGGATGAGATTTTTGCTCCCGAGGTGGCGGAATGAACCGACAGGCTATTATCTTTTTTCTGAGCCACATTTTGCGCCTGGAGGCGGTCTTTTTGCTCCCCTCCCTGGCCATCGCCCTGTTTTGCGGGGAGTGGGATGCCGCCCAGGCCCTTGTGCTGACCATTGTTTTGACGGTGGGACTTAGTCTGCTTGGGCTTATTTTCAAAGGAAGGGACCGCACCGTTGGCCACCGTGAGGGCTTTGTCATCGTGTCGGTGTCCTGGGTACTCATGTCCCTGGCCGGGGCCCTACCCTTTACTTTAAGCGGCTATATCCCCAGCTTTCTGGACGCTTTTTTTGAAACGGTGTCCGGCTTTACCACCACAGGGGCCTCCATCCTTTCCAACGTAGAGGCTCTGCCTATGAGCCTTTTGTACTGGCGTTCCTTCACCCACTGGCTGGGTGGCATGGGAATTCTGGTCTTTGCCCTGGCGGTGGTTCCCCTGTCCAAGGGCAGCGGGGACTCCCTGCACGTCCTTCGGGCCGAAAGCCCCGGACCCTCGGTGGGTAAGCTGGCCCCCACCATGCGCCGGTCGGCCCGGCTGCTCTATGCGATTTACATTGTTATGACCCTCATTGAAATCGTGCTGCTCCTTCTGGGTGGTATGCCCCCCTTTGATGCGGTGGTCAACTCCTTCGCCACCGCCGGTACCGGCGGCTTTGCCATTAAGAACGCCTCCATCGCCGCCTATGAAAGCTATTATCTCCAAAGCGTGATTGCGGTGTTTATGGTGCTGTTCGGGATAAACTTCAACATCTATTATCTGGTGCTGATGGGCAAGCTTTCCCAGGCCCTTCGCAGCGAGGAACTGCGGGTCTATCTGGGGATTGTGGCGGTGTCCACCGTTACCATTGCCCTGAATATCTACACGATGTACGGATCGGTCCGGGATGCCTTCCACCACAGCTTCTTCCAGGTGGCCTCCATTATCACCACCACCGGATTTGCCACGGTTGACTTTGACCTCTGGCCTGAACTGTCCCGCCTGATTTTGCTCATCCTCATGGTGGCCGGAGCCTGCGCCGGGTCCACCGGCGGGGGCATCAAAACCGCCCGGGTGGTGCTGCTGTGGAAAAGCCTGCGCAGCTCCATCCAGCGTCTGCTGCACCCCCGCAGCGTCAAGGTCATTCAAATGGATGGCAAACCTGTGGATCCTGCCGTCATTGAAGGCACCCACACCTTTATGGTGGTCTATGGTCTGGTGGCCATTGTGTCCATGCTGCTGGTGGCCCTGGACAATGTTGATTTTGAAACCACCTTTTCGGCTGTCATGGCCTGTTTGAACAACATCGGCCCCGGCCTAAGCCTGGTTGGCCCCACCTGTAATTACAGCCACTTCTCGCCCCTGTCCAAACTGGTGCTCACCGCCAATATGCTGCTGGGCCGGCTGGAGATTTTCCCCATGCTCCTGCTCTTCGCCCCGTCGGTGTGGCGCACCCGCACCCTGCGGCACAAGTGACCCTCAGCCGCCGGACCAACAGGTCCGGCGGCTGTTTCACATCCCCGGC
>CAZHWK010000217.1:0-3919 GCA_964536405.1 uncultured Oscillospiraceae bacterium | reverse complement strand
GGTTGGGATTACAGCCGTATTTCAGTTCCAATTCCTGCATGATGGGCCTCCTTATATGTGTTTGTTGAGGATGACAGTGTCAGTTTCACCGGTGGTCAGGTCCACGGTGCGCACGAAAAGGGAAACCTTATTCTGCTCATTCAAAGCGGTCCAGACCTTTTGGGAGAGCTCTTCGGAACTCTCGTTTTCCAGGGAAATGAGCCGGGGGTCCCCACGGAAGGAGGGCAGGGGGTTGCCGTCCTGCTCATAGGTGCTGATGAAGTGGCCGCATCCGGCCACGGGGACGTCGTACTCATAGAAGAACCGCTGACAGCAGGCGGGGTTGCCATCCAGGCTTTTGAGGATGGACAGGCGGTAGGAGCCGTCGGGGCGCATGGCACCCGAGATGCGGGGGGTGTAGTTGGGGCCGTCCGGCTCAAACTCCCGGGTGCGAAGGGCACGGACAAAGCCGATGCCGTTTTTGTAAGCGTCGGCGATGGTGTCGGTCTGGTCGCCGTTTGTGACGATGGTGGTTCCCTCCACCACCCGAACCGGGTGATAGATGATAAGGGAGGGGTCGGTCATCTTGCTCTCGTCAAAGGCCTTGGTACGGATGCCGTCCTCAGTGGTTTCAAAGATACGGTTGCGGCTGTTTTCGCTGCGGCCCATGATGAAATAGACCATGACGGCCCGCTTGCCGTCGGCCGAACGGCCCAGGGTAATGCCCCGGCCGGGGTAGGGGTTGGCTGCCAGCAATTCAAATAAATTTCCAGTCTGCATACATAACTCCTCCTGCTTTACATGAAAAAATGGGCGCACCGCTCCCACGGTGCGCCCAGACGGTCGGCATGATACCGGCTGTACTCCATGTGGTTTCACCACTTCCGTCAGTCATACAGCCTACCTTGCGAAAGGGCTTTGTGATACGGCACCTTTCGTTGCGTTTATTCTGTTTTAAAATAGCATATCCAGCGTGCATCTGTCAAGAAAAGCCGGATATTTGGCCTGGGGTCAAAGGATGTGGACCCAGCGGCCCTCCACCTTCAGCCTGTTCTGGCAGAAGAGGGAAACAGCCTGGGGCAAAATGACCCATTCGGCCTGCTCCATCACCCGCTTTTGCAGGGTTTCGGGGGTGTCGCCCGAGTGTACGTCCACGCTCTTTTGCAGGATGATGGGCCCGCCGTCGGGCTCCTCGCTGACAAAATGGACGGTGGCCCCGGTGAGCTTGACCCCGTAGCGGAGGGCGGCTTCATGAACCTTCAGGCCATAGTACCCCTCCCCGCAGAAGGAGGGAATGAGGGCGGGGTGGACATTGAGGATGGCATTGGGGTAGGCGGCCATCATCTCCCCAGTAAGGATGTGCATGAACCCGGCCAGCACTACCAGGTCGATGGAAAGGCTGTGAAGCAGCTCCACCAAAGCCATGGTCATGGCCCGGTTGTCGGCATAGTCCTTCCGGGCCGCCACATAGCCGGGGATACCGGCCCCCTCGGCCCGCTCCAGGGCTTTTACCCCGGCCTTGGAGGAAATGACGGCGGCAATTTCCCCGCCAATCAGCTCCCCACGGTGCTGTGCATCAATCAGAGCCTGGAGGTTGGTGCCTCCGCCGGAAACCAAAACGGCAATGCGCTTCATACGAGGATAACGCCGTCGTTGCCCTTGACCACCGAGCCAATGACATAGGCCTTTTCCCCGGCCAGAGCCAGCACATCCTTGGCGTGGCCGATCTCCTCCTTGGGGATGGCGATGACCAGACCGATGCCCATGTTAAAGGTATTGAACATATCCCGGGCGGGGATGTTCCCCTTCATGGCGATGAGCTCAAAGATGGGGGGGATGGGGAAAGAGCAGGTGTCGATGCGGGCGGTCAGACCGTCCTTCATCATGCGGGGGACGTTTTCATACAGGCCGCCGCCGGTAATGTGGCTGACCGCCTTGACGGTGACCCCCCGCTCCCGCAGGCACTTGATAGCCCGGACATAGATGTGGGTGGGCTTGAGCAGTTCCTCGCCCAGGGTACAGCCCAGCTCGGGCACATGGGTACGAAGAACCTCGGGGTCCTCCCCCAGCACCTTGCGCACCAGGGAGAAGCCGTTGGAGTGGACACCGTTGGAGCCCAGACCGATGAGCAGGTCCCCCTCCTGAAGGGTAGAGCCGTCAATCATTTTCTCCTGGTCCACCAGACCCACCGAAAAGCCGGCCAGGTCGTATTCCTCGGGGGAGTACATACCGGGCATCTCGGCCGTTTCGCCGCCGATGAGGGCGCACCGGGCCTGGCGACAGCCCTCGGTGACACCGGCCACAATCTGTTCCACCCGCTCAGGGACGTTTTTGCCCACGGCCACATAGTCCAAAAAGAACATGGGCATGGCACCCGAGCAGATAATGTCGTTGACGCACATGGCCACACAGTCGATACCAACGGTATCGTGCTTGTCCATGATGAAGGCAATTTTCAGCTTAGTGCCCACGCCGTCGGTCCCAGAGACCAGAATGGGCTTTTTCATCCCGGCCACATCGGGGGCAAACAGGCCGCCGAAGCCGCCCAAAGTCCCCATGACACCGTCAATGTAAGTGGACTCCACCAGGGGTTTGATACGATTGACCGACTCATAGCCAGCGGTTACGTCCACTCCGGCGGCAGCGTAGGATTCAGAATGTGAATTGTTCATGGTCTGTTATTCCTTTCCAGTCCAGCAGTATGTACAAATCTTTTCCTTCGGGAGGCCGATGGCTTCCAGCAGACCGTCCAGGGACTGATAGCCCAAGGAGTCAAAGCCAAGCTCCTCACAGATGGAGCGAAGCATACACTGGCCCCGCTCGGTGGAGGCATTGGAGTATTCGTCCAGATGCTGATGCCCCTCGTCCCCCTCCAAATCCTGCACCGTCTTGCGGGCCAGAAGCTCCATGTCGGAGTTCCCACGGGAGAAATTGAGGTATTTGCAGCTATACATGATGGGGGGACAGGCCGAGCGCATATGGACCTCTTCGGCCCCCGACTCATAGAGAAATTCCACCGTTTCCCGCAATTGGGTGCCCCGGACGATGGAATCGTCCACAAAGAGGAGCTTTTTGCCTTCAATCAGCTCGGGCACCGGAATTTGCTTCATTTTGGCCACCTGGCTGCGGGCATCCTGATTGGCGGGCATGAAGGACCGGGGCCAGGTGGGGGTGTACTTCACAAAGGGGCGGGCAAAGGGCTTGCCGCTGCGGTTAGAGAAGCCGATGGCGTGGGGAATGCCCGAGTCGGGTACCCCGGCCACATAGTCCACCTTGGGCAGGCGGCCCTGGGTAATTTCGTCCCGGGCCATAATCTCCCCGTTGCGGTAGCGCATGACCTCTACGTTGACCCCCTCATAATTGGAGTTGGGGTAGCCGTAGTAGCTCCACAGGAAGGCACAGATTTTCATATCCTTCCCGGCAGGGGCCAGGGTCTCAAAGCCGTCGGCAGTAATTTGCACCACCTCACGGGGGCCAAGCTCATAGGCATCCTGATAACCCAGCTTGTGGTAGGCGAAGGATTCAAAGGAAACGCAGCAGCCCTCCTCGTTCCGGCCGATAAGGACCGGCAGGCGGCCCAGGGCATCCCGGGCGGCGATGATGCCGTCCTTGTGCAGCAGCAGAAGGGTACAGGAACCGCTGATTTCCTTCTGGGCATGGAGGATGCCGGACACCAGGTCGTCCTTTTGGTTGATGAGGGCTGCGGTCAGCTCGGTGGCGTTGACCTTGCCTGAACTCATGGCCATGAACTGATGGCCGTGGTCAGAGAAGTATTTTTCAATCAGCTCCTCGGCATTGTTGATGATACCCACCGTGGTAATGGCGTAAAGGCCAAGGTGGGAGCGCACGAGAAGGGGCTGAGGGTCGGTGTCGCTGATACAGCCGATGCCGGCTGTGCCGTGGAAGTCGGACAAATCTTTGTCGAATTTGGTGCGGAAGG
>CAZHWK010000216.1:0-3923 GCA_964536405.1 uncultured Oscillospiraceae bacterium | reverse complement strand
CTTCCACTACCGCTACTGAAATCTCCCTGTGGACCTATCCCATCGGCAACTGGGGCGATGAGGCCACCGTTAAGGCCCTCACCGACGGCTTCAAGGCTGCCACCGGCATTACCGTGAACGTGGAGTACCTGGCCTATGCTGACGGCGACGACAAGGTCAACGCCGCCATCACTGCCAAGGGCACCCCCGACCTCATCATGGAAGGTCCCGAGCGTCTGGTTGCCAACTGGGGCGCCAAGGGCTACATGGTCGACCTCAGCGACATGCTGGACGACACCGACAAGGCTGAAATCAACCCCGCCGCTCTGGCCGCTTGCACCACTGCCGACGGCAAGGTGTTTGAGTATCCCGTGGTGATGACCGCTCACTGCATGGCCATCAACCTGGATGCCTTTAAGGAAGCCGGTGCCGACCAGTACATCGACCTGGAGACCCGCACCTGGACCACCGAGAACTTCGTCAAGGCCGTTGAGGCCCTGAATGCCAAGTTCGGCGGCAACGTGGGCGCTGTCTTCTGCGCCGGTCAGGGCGGCGACCAGGGCACCCGTGCTCTTGTCAACAACCTGTATGGCGGCACCTTCACCGATGCCGATCACACCACCTACACCTGGGATGATCCCAAGAACATCCAGGCTCTGGAGCTGCTGAAGAACATGGAAGGCATCAACTATGACGCTTCCCTGGCTGGCGGCGACGAGATTGCCCTGTTCTATCAGGAAGTTCTGAAGATGGCCTTCTGCTGGAACATTGCCCAGCAGCTCAACCCCAACGCTGCCAACACCGGTGCCAACAAGACCATGAACGGCCAGGAAATCGCCTTCATGAGCTTCCCCTCCGAGACCGGCGCTTCCCAGCTGCAGGGCGGCATTTGGGGCTTCGGCATCTTTGACAACGGCAACGCCGAGAAGATTGATGCTGCCAAGCAGTTCATCAAGTACATGGCCGACTCCGAGCACACTGTGGACGCTGTCCGTGCTTCCAACTTCTTCCCCGCCCGCACCGCTGCTGAGGGCACCGACCTGTCCACCGTCTGGGCCGACAACGAGATCATGAACGACTACCAGGTCCTCATGCCCCAGCTGGGCGACTACTATCAGGTCACCAAGGGCTGGGCTCAGGCTCGTACCTCCTGGTGGAACATGCTCCAGAAGGTCGGTGCCGGTGAGGACATTCCCACCACCGTGGCCACCTACGCTGCTGAGGCTAACACCGCTGCTGCCGGCTAATCGCAAACCCTAACAACGTTTTAACCTTCAAATGGGTTCGCACGCCCCTCCCCGCGCTGTGCGGGGAGGGGCGTTTTTTATCCTTGGAGGTACGCATGACCGGCCTGGCCCCCTTTTTTACTGCCCAGCCGGGCCTGTGTTGCGTATCTCCAGACCATATCCTTGTAATTTCTCTGAGAGGGGCGTGTTTCCTTTGGCAAAACAGAACAAACCCACCATGAGCCGTGCCTTACAGCGTCGGGAAAATATCTCTGGCTATCTGTTCCTGCTGCCCAGCCTGATTTTCTTCGTTGGCTTCGTCATTGTTCCTATGGTGATTTGCGTACTCACCGGCTTCACCGACGCAAACATGCACGACCAGGGCCTACTGGGCAACTTTGTAGGACTTAAGAACTATGTGGACCTCTGGCATGACAAAGTGTTTCTGGGTGCACTGAAGAACACCTTTATCATCGTCATTGTCAGCGTCCCGGCCACGGCTGCCTTTTCCCTGTGGGTCTCCTCGGCCATCTACAAGCTGGGGGGTGTGGCCCGCTCGGCCTTCCGGTGCATCTTCTACCTGCCTGTGGTCACCGGCTCGGTGGCTGTTACCGTCGTGTGGAAGTGGATGTACAACAACTACACCGGCATCTTCAACTACGTCCTGAAAGGCACCGGCCTGATTGACAACAACATCAACTGGCTGGGTGACCCCAAATTCGCCCTGTGGTGTATTATTCTGATTTTGTTTACCACTTCAGTGGGACAGCCTATCGTGCTTTACGTTTCAGCCCTGGGCAATGTGGACACCTCCCTGCTGGAAGCCGCCCAGGTGGACGGTGCCAACAACTTCCAGGTCTTCTGGAAGATTAAGTGGCCCCAGATGATGCCCACCACCCTGTATATCCTGGTCATCACCACCATCAACTCCTTCCAGTGCTTCGCCCTCATTCAGTTGCTGACCTCGGGCGGGTCGAACACCAATACCGTGATGTACCTCATCTATGACACCGCATTTAAAATGACCGAAACAGCCGGGCACTTCGGCTATGCCAACGCCATGGGTGTTGTGCTGGCTATCTTTATCGGTATCCTGTCGGCCGTGCAGTTCCGGCTGGCCAAAGAAAAGTAAGGAGGTGGAAGTATGAAATCTGGTGTGGAGCGCATAAGCGCCTATAAAATTGCCTCGTGGATCATTCTGATTATTCTAGCCATTCTGTTCAGCTTCCCCCTCTATTGGATTGTCACCGGTGCCTTTAAGACCGGGGCTGAAATCAGCTCGGTCACGCCGGTATGGTTCCCCAGCGAGTGGACCCTGGACAACTTTACCCGCCTGCTTGCCAAGCGGACCGCCCCTCTATTTGGCTTCCTGGGGATAGAGGGCCCCACCGCTCCGGCTGCCTTCCGGTGGCTCATCAACACCGTGTTCATGGCGGTGACCACCATGATTTTGACCTGCATCACCGCCTCTATGGCAGGCTATGCCCTGGCCAAGAAGCGGTTCCGTGGCCGCTATTTGCTGTTCAGCCTCATTGTGTGCGCCATGGCCCTGCCCAAGCAAGTTATTCTCATCCCCCTCATTAAGGAGATTTCGGCCATCGGCCTGTACGACAACATTTGGGCCGTCATTCTACCCACCGTGGGCTGGCCCTTTGGTGTCTTCCTCATGAAGCAGTTTTCCGAGAGTATCCCCGGTGAAATTTTGGAGGCCGCCCGGGTGGACGGTTCCAGCGAGCTTCGGACCTTCACCACCATCGTGGTGCCCATGGTCAAGCCCGGTATCGGCGCCCTGGCCATCTTCACCTTCATCAACTCCTGGAACGACTACTTCCTCCAGCTCATTATGCTGACCAGCGGCAAGAACTTTACCATGCCCCTGGGCGTAGCTACCCTACAAGCGGAAACCTCCGTTGATATGGGTATGCTCATGGCGGGTGCTGCCCTGGCCGCCCTGCCCATCATTATCGTGTTCCTGATCTTCCAGAAGTATTTTACCCAGGGGATCACTATGGGAGCCGTGAAGGGCTAACTGCCCTCTTTGACGCCCGTGGGAAAAAGTTTACATATGCCGCAAGCACAGTGCTTTCAAGCATATGGCAAAAAAAAGACAAAACACCGCAATGGTCGGCCTTGCATTTACGGTTCAACCATTCTAAAATAGTTATATCGGAGTGAAGAGAGTATGAAAAACTACCAAAACTATCAGGGAATTTTCCCTGCCTTCTATGCCTGCTACGACAGCGAGGGCAAGATTTCTCCCGAAGGTATCCGAGCTTTTGTCCGCCACCTGGCTGACAAAGGGGTTCACGGCCTGTATGTGGGCGGTTCCTCCGGCGAGTGCATCTACCACAGCGTGGCAGAGCGCAAGCTGGTGCTGGAAAACGTCATGGCCGAGGCCAAGAACCATAACCTGACCATCATTGCCCATGTGGCCTGCAACAACACCCAGGATGGCTGCGAACTGGCCGCCCACGCCGAAAGTCTGGGTGTGGATGCCATTGCCTCCATTCCCCCCATCTACTTCCACCTGCCCGAGCATGGCATTGCCGCCTATTGGAATGCTATGTCCGATGCCGCTCCCAACACCGACTTCATCATCTACAACATTCCCCAGCTGGCCGGGGTGGCCCTGACCCTTCCCCTGCTGCGGGAGATGCGTAAGAATCCCCGTGTCATCGGGGTGAAGAACTCCTCCATGCCCGTCCAGGACATTCAGAT
>CAZHWK010000215.1:0-3926 GCA_964536405.1 uncultured Oscillospiraceae bacterium | reverse complement strand
CAGCTTGTTCCAGTTGTAGTTCAGCTCAAAAGGTCCGTTTTTTCGTCCAATGACGTCGAATTTCAGTGCCATAAGAGTATCTCCCTTCAGGGTTGTTTTCTCAAAGGGGCAAAATCCCTATATTCTCTAAAATCATACAAACACACCATCTAAAAGTAAAGAAGAAAAACAAAAAACGCTGCAAAAACATTTTCAAAATTAGTCATTTATGACAAAAAAGTGGTGCTTTGTCCCAAGCTGGAGTGTGTTTACATGGCTTGGCTGGCGGGCCTATATTTATCGTTGACACTCCACATTTCTTTGGATATAATGCAGATTACCACATAAAGCTAAAAAATTTGAGTGGTTCCGCATTTCATATGCAGGAAAATCCTACATGATAACATGGCCGCAAGATGCTGTTCTTTTGGAACGGCTTTTTGTGATTTCATCCAAGGAGGTGTAGTAAGTGGACTGGAGATCCAAAGCCGTATCCGAAACGGACCTATGGAACATTTTGGATAATATGCATAATGAAATCATTATATACGACAAGGCACTGCGCCTAATCTACGTCAACAATGCAGCTGAACGGCACTATGGCAAGCAGGTGCAAGAACTGATTGGAACACCCTATCCTGAACTGCGTGAAACCTATTTTGGAAACGATACCTTGCCCGAGGTGTTCCGGACCAAAAAGACGGTGACCAAACAGCAAATTACCAATTTAGGGTTGGATGTGGTTACCACATCGGTGCCCATTCTGGACGAAAATGGTGAAATTCAGTTTGTTGTTCAGAATGTAAATGATGTGTATGTTTCCCCCGACGCTGAACAAACCGGGTTTCTTGAAAGCCTGGAAGAGGATCTGAATGATAGCGAAGCCGGCTCCTTTATTTACGCAAATCCATCTATGCACAAAATTTTTCAGATGATTAACAAGCTGAAAAATCTCCAGGCACCCTGCCTGATCACGGGGGAAACAGGAACGGGGAAAACCTTGCTGGGCCGCCACATTCATATGCTAAGTGACCGTAGGGACCGGCCCTTTGTCTATCTCCATTGTTCCTACTCCAGCCCCGAGATTATGGATTTAGAGCTGTTTGGCTCGGCCCCCAACCGGGAATATCCTCAGGGGAAAAAGGGGCTTGTGGCCAAGGCGGATACAGGCATTTTATTCCTGGACGGCATTTCTGATTTTCCCTTGAAGCTCCAGGGGAAGCTGCTGCGCCTTCTTCAGGAGCAGGAATATTTTCCCATTGGCAGCAAGACGGTGGAAAAAGTCAATGTGAAAATCATTGCGGCCACCAACCGCAATTTGCAGCAGATGATGAAATTCGGTACACTGCAAGCGGATATGTACTACCGGCTGAATGTATTTGAACTGGCCCTGCCGCCTCTGCGGGCACGGCCGGATGATATTGATGTTTTGCTGCAGCATTACTTAAGATACTATAACAAGCGGCACAATCGGCAGTGCTTTCTTTCTGTTGAGGCAAAGACGGCCTTGCTGCAGTATAGCTGGCCCGGTAACGTGCGTGAATTACGGCATATTGTGGAGCGCCTTGTGCTGATGAGTACCAGTGGGTTCATTGTGGTATCAGACCTACCGAAAACCGTGTTTGACAGCGTGTCACAGATAAAGGATCCTGCCATCAGCAAAAATTACGAGGGAAGAACCTTGGATGATATCCTCACAGAGGTAGAGCGAGATGTCATTCTGGAAGCCTTTAAGTCGGAAGTCAGCAGCGTAAATGTTGCAAAAGCGTTGGGGCTCAGTCAGTCCAAGGCATACCGTCTGATACAGAAGTATACACGGTGACGCCATGGTTTTTAGGTGCCCATCAAGGCTGTTTCTGCATGGTCGGACAATTTTGTTTTTAAAAATATGCAAAAAGTTATTGCATTCTTAAAAATATGTAGTATCATCGTTATATTGGCTTTAGCACTTGAATGAACAGAGTGCTAAAGCAATAAAACGATGATGACTTACAGGAGAAAACAATTTGGAGGTAAGATCATGGCAAAGCAAATTGCTTATGATGTGGATGCACGTCGATCGATGGCTCTGGGTGTGGATAAGCTGGCTGATACGGTAAAAGTTACGCTGGGACCGAAGGGGCGTAATGTGGTGCTGGCACAGAAGCAGGGAGCCCCTCTCATCACAAATGACGGTGTATCCATTGCGAAGGAAATAGAGCTGGATGATCCCTATGAAAACATGGGTGCTCAACTGGTGAAAGAGGTTTCTACCAAGACCAACGATGTGGCCGGCGATGGCACGACCACCGCTACAGTGCTTGCCCAGGCTATTATTCGGGAAGGCATGAAGAACCTGGCGGCGGGGGCAAACCCCATGCTCATGAAAAAGGGGCTGGCCATGGCCACTGAAGCTACTGTGGCGGCCATCAAGGCTAATTCCAAACCCATTTGCGGAAGTGCGGATATTGCAAGGGTTGCAACCATCTCTTCCGGGGATGCCGAAATTGGAAGCCTCATTGCCGATGCTATGGACAAGGTTGGGGCAGATGGTGTCATTACCATCGAAACGTCCAAGACCAGTGAAACATACAGTGACATTGTGGAGGGTATGCGATTTGACCGGGGATACGTCAGCCCCTATATGGCCACCGATACAGATAAAATGGAAGCCATTCTGGAGGATGTTTCTATCCTCATCACAGATCATAAAATTGATACCATGCACCCCATTCTGCCCATTTTGGAGGCTGTCTTAGAGGCCAAGCAGAAGATTTTGATCATAGCGGAAACCGTGGAAGGGGATGCCCTGTCTGCCCTCATTGTCAATAAGCTGCAAGGGACACTGGAGCTTTGCTGCGTGAAGGCCCCCGGCTTTGGGGAGCGCAGAAAGGCCCTTTTGGAGGATATGGCCATCCTGACAGGTGCCACCTTTGTTTCGAAGGAACTGGGGATGGAGCTGAAAGATACCACCCTGGATATGCTGGGCCGGGCCCGCCAGGTCAAGGTAACCAAGGATTACACCCTGATTGTGGACGGTGCCGGGGATGCCGAAGCCGTGCAGGAACGGGTGGAAATGCTGCGTGCCCAGCTCAAGCATGCCACCTCGGAATTTGATATTGACAATTTCCAGGCCCGTCTTGCCAAGCTGTCGGGCGGAGTTGCCATTTTGCGTGTGGGTGCTCCAACCGAGGCCGAGATGAAGGAGAAGAAACTCCGTGTGGAGGATGCCCTGAACGCCACCCGTGCCGCACAGGAAGAGGGGATTGTCCCCGGTGGCGGCGTGGCCTATATGGATGCCATACCGGCAGTCGAGAAGCTCTTGGCATCCACAACGGGTGATGTCAGGACAGGTGTTTCCATTGTGATGCAGGCTCTGTCTGCACCCATCCGGCAGATTGCAGAAAATGCCGGTGTGGATGGTTCTGTGGTGGTGCAGCGCATCCGTGAACACGCAGAGGTCGGCTTTGGCTTCAATGCCATGGAAGAGCGGTATGGGAATATGCTGGAAGCCGGTATTCTTGACCCCACGAAGGTCACCCGCTCCGCCCTGGAAAATGCGGCGTCTGTGTCCGGTGTCTTGCTGACAACCGAAGGACTGGTTTCTGATAAGCCGGCCCCTGCCGAGCCGCTGCTTCATATGCCATCCAGAGCTGAATTGACCGAAATGTCCAAAATGCTGTAAGGACAAACCCTCCTATCCATCGCCCTTGCCAGAGAATATCGTGCAGACACGGTATGGCTCGACACGTGTAAGTCAAAAAGAGATCTGTCGAAGGCATTGGAAATATGTCCCAAAAAGGAAAATCGCTGAAAGTCATTATTATGGTGACTTTCGGCGATTTTTTATTTACCAATAAGAAAAGGGTGAGATTTTGTTGAGCAAAGCTGACGAGTATATTTCTTCGGAATTTAACCGGTAAGGTGCCATGAACTGCCCTGATTTAAATAGAGGCAGAACAAAAACA
>CAZHWK010000214.1:0-3928 GCA_964536405.1 uncultured Oscillospiraceae bacterium | reverse complement strand
GGCCCAACAGCTTTTTAAGAAGGATTAACAAGGCCTCACCGAAAGGAGAGATAGAATGCGGATCGGAATAAACCAGTTTTGTTTTCCCGCCCCCTGCGATGTGGGAGAGGCCCTCGCCCGGGCAAAGGCCCTGGGCTATGACTGCATGGAAATTTGCCTCACCGCCGACCAAAAAGCCGGCCCTTCGGCCGGAGGCGTGACCGATGCCCTGGATATCAGCGGCTACTTTAACCGCCTGCTCCACGAACATGCGGGGGAGAAGGAGTTTCGTACCCTGCGTGCCGTGGCCGAGGATGTGGGGCTCCCCATCAGCAGTGTGGGGGGAATTATCAGCTTTTCCATTTACCCCCTGACCGCCCGGGATACGGCTACGGCTCAGAAGAGCATGGATGCCGTAAAGCGGATGCTGGATGCGGCACAGGTGTTGGGGGCGGGGTCCGCCATGGTCATTCCCGGCATGGTGACCGAGGACATGGAGTATCAGTGGGCCTATGACACAGCCCAGGCCCGCATTGCCGCCCTGGCCGACTATGCCCCCGGGGTGGGGCTGCTCATTGAAAACGTCTGGAACAATATGCTGTACAGCCCCCTGGAAATGGCCCGCTTTGTGGATGAAACAGGAAAGGGCAATGTGGGCATCTGCTTTGATATTGCCAATGCCCGCCGCTTTGGCTATCCCGAGCAGTGGATTAGGACCCTGGGCCACCGTATCCGGGAATTTCACTGCAAGGATTACCGAATGTCGGTGGACAATATCAACGGCTTCACCAACCTTTTGGATGGGGATGTGAACTATCCGGCGGTGATGGAAGCCATTCGGGACATCGGCTTTGACGGTGACCTCATGGTGGAGCTCATCCCCCCGGCCCACTATCTGGTGGATGAAACCTTGCGCCACGCCAGAAATACGCTGGCTGCGCTTTTGAAAAATGAGAATTGAGAGGAAGAGACAGGATGAAAAAATATGGAGTTATGATTGTCGGGACCGGCTGGGTTTCCGGGGAGCATATTCGTGCCTTTGAGATGACGGATTCGGCCCAGGTTACCGCCATCGTCTCTCGCTCCCAGGAGAAGGGGGAGGCCAAGGTCCG
Organism: uncultured Oscillospiraceae bacterium; assembly: GCA_964536405.1. Lineage (GTDB taxonomy): Bacteria > Bacillota > Clostridia > Oscillospirales > Oscillospiraceae > JAHHSE01. The sequence continues at coordinate 2,837 of CAZHWK010000214.1, read as the reverse complement.
GGAGTATGGCCTGGATGGCCGCTGCACGGTCTACACCGACTACGCCGAGGGTCTGAAGGACCCCAATGTGGACATTGTGGTCATCTGCACCCCCAACGATATGCACTGCGAGCAAACCATCATGGCCGCCGAGGCCGGAAAGCACATCCTGATTGAAAAGCCGGTGGCCCTCTCCTGGGAGGACACCAAGCGTATGGACGAGGCCGTCCGCAAGGCCGGGGTGAAGAGCCTGGTGGGCTACGTTCTCCACTATAACCCCCTCTTTGTCACGGCAAAAAATATGCAGAAGGATTACATTGGGGAGCTGAAGTACGCCGAGACCGACTACTTCCACCGGGTCACAAGCTCCATTCCCTGTTATGAGTGGACCTGCAAGAAGAGTGTGGGCGGAAGCTCCCTCCTGGCGGGCGGCTGCCACGCCGTGGATGCCATGCGCTGGTTTATGCAGGACGAGGTGGTTTCGGTCTATGCCCAGTCCAGCAAAATGCGGGACGACCTGGAATTTGACGGCACCATCGCCATCATTCTGAAGTTTAAAAACGGCGCTGTGGCCAAGGTTGGCAGCAGCTATGACTTCATCAGCCCCTATGTCTTTAATCTCCACCTGTGCGGCACCAAGGGAACCCTGTGGAATGAAAAGCTCTGGTCCCCCGACCAAATCAGCGAGCAGCGGGACTATATGGAGCTGCCCATTCTGACCCCCAACAGCGGGGATGTGAAGCACCACCCCTTCCCCGAGCAGGCCGCCCACTTCATGGACTGCATCGTAAACGACAAGCAGACCGACTGCCCCATGTCGGATGCCCTGAAAACCCAAGAGGTGGTCTTTGCTGCCGACCTGTCCGCCGCCACCGGCGAGGTGATTCATCTGCCCCTGCGATAACACCGGCGGGCTGGTCTGTCCATCCGACGGGAGAAGCGGCCTGCCTGCACTAGTCAGAGTTTAAACGAATATCGAACATGACCGGATCAAACAGCATGGGGAACATCTTAATCAAGATGTTCCCCATGCTGTTTTGATTTGAGTGAAATCTAACCGATATTGTGTTACTTGATTTGCATATATCTCCTGCCCGGCGTACAGATACCTCACAAGAAAGGATGTATTCATACTGCTCCATGAGAAAGGTTTTCGTTTATCCCGCCGGGCCCAAGACCAGAGGCTGAATTTGCTGCCCAGCCAGGGCGGCACCTAAGGTCTGGCTGACCAGGGTGAAGTCGGCGACCATGCTGCGGGGCTTGCCCGCCGGGTCATCCTGGCGGAAGGGAACAAAGTAGTAATCCCTTCTGGCCAGCAGCTTGCCGATATTCTCGGCCGAGCCAGCCAGAGCATCGTTGGTGGAGACCGCCAAAATGATGGGCCGCCCGTTTCGCAGGTGGGACTTGGCGGCCAGGGTTACGCAGGTGTCGGCAATGCCATTGGCCAGCTTGCCCAGGGTGTTGCCTGTGCAGGGGCAAATCACCAGGGCATCCAGCAGCTTTTTGGGGCCGATGGGCTCGGCCTCCTTGATGGAGGTGATAGGCCGCCTGCCGCAGATGCGCTCCATCTCCATCATCCACTCGTGGGCCTCCCCAAAGCGGGTGTCGGTGACCACGCCGCTTTCGGCCACGATGGGTGTCACGTCGCTCCATCGGGCGGCCACCTTTTCCAAGGCGTCCATGGCCGCCCCGTAGGTGCAGTAGGACCCGCAGAAGGCAAAGCCGATGCGTCCTGTTTCCATGCTCATATCCCCAACTCCTGTAAAATGTGATAGATGGTCTGCTGTATGGCCTTGCCAGCCGTGACGGGTGCCACCTTGCCCGGCAGGGAAAGGGCCCAGATGACCTGAATGCCAAGCCGACCAGCTGCCTCCATGTCCACCCCACCGGGCTTGGAGGCCACGTCAATGACCAGGCAAGAGGCCTTCAGATCACGCATCAACTCCTCGGTGAGCACCTTGGAAGGCACCGTGTTGATGACCAAATCATATCCGCACAGCCAACCCGGCAGTTCGGCCAGCCGCTGGGTGGTACAGCCGTCCACCTCGGCCCAGGCAAGCTGTTCGTACTTTCGGGCCGCCACCGTCACAAAAGCCCCCAGGCCACGCAGGCGATGGGCCAAAATCCGGCCAATCCGGCCATAGCCCACCACCAGCACCCGGCATCCGTGCAGGGTGATGGGCAGGTTTTCCATGGCCAGCTGAATGGCCCCCTCGGCGGTGGGCACGGCGTTGGCCACGGTCAGCTCCTCCCGCTGGAAATAGTCCTGAAGCAGCACGCCCCGGTCCTGGGCGGCCGCCAGGGTTTCCTCATCCAGCCGCCCGCCCAGGGCCAACTGGCCTGGTTTCATGGCATCCAACACCTGGGTTAGCGGAAGTTCCAGGTCGGACAGGGGGGTCATCAGCCGCCCCTGCTCCCCTACGGTTGGAAGGGGCAGAATGACGCAGTCGGCCCGCTCCACCCCTCGCAGGCTATGGGCCTCCAGAACGGTTCCATGGGTCTCGGACGTTTTTTCCAGGGCAAAGGTATGTACCGTGTGTCCATCTTCGCTGAGCAGCTCTGCCAGCTTGGCCTGGCGCAGGTCCCCTCCGACCACCCAAAAATGCATGGCTCTCATAGGCACGCCTCCTTTTCCGTCCATCCTATGCCCGAGTTTGCCCCGGTGTACCCCATACAGCAAATCCTATTTTGTTTTTCCAAAAAAGATGGTACAATAGCCCTATTCAAAAAGAAATTTGGGGGACTTTTCGGCTGCGCCCCCAAAGGAGGCCTTTATGGACGACCTGCTGCGCCTGATTACCGATATTTCCCAGGACGGTATGATCTGTGTGGACCGGGAGGGGATCATCACCCTGTTA
>CAZHWK010000213.1:2676-3938 GCA_964536405.1 uncultured Oscillospiraceae bacterium | reverse complement strand
CTTGATCCATGTACTTCGCTGCACTGTTGCTGCTCTTTGTATCATATTTATAAGTAAGCTCCGTTGGTGCCGTTCCTGCCGGAAATGTTACCACTGCGGCTGTCTTCGTAGCGTTTCCGCTTACTGTTACCCTGTCCGGATCAAATTGAGTATCTCCAAGCAGGGTCTTGATCTGCTCCAGATCTATGTCATAGCTTCCATCCGGCTGTTCTACCGCTCTGATGATACCGTTCTTCTGGTCATCCAAACGTATCGTATTCAATGCCGGATTCTTACTTAAGTCTAAGCTCGTCAGTTTGTTCTGAGCACAAGACAATACCCTAAGTTTTGTACTGCTACTGACATCCAGCTCAGCGAGTTGGTTGTTCCAACAAATCAACTCCTCCAATGCGGGATGGTTGTTTAGCTTTAAGCTTTCGAGCTGGTTGCTCGAGACGAATATCTCTTTCAATGCTGCATTCTTGCTGACGTTCAGCTCTGTCAATTGGTTCTCATAACAAGACAGCACTGTCAGCCTCGTACTCTTGCTTACATCCAATCTCTTTAACTCATTTTTGGAACATTCTAATTCCACCAAGGCTGTGTTGGTGCTCACATCTAAGCTGGTCAGTTCATTGTTGGAACACCTTAGCTTGAGAAGTTTTACATTCTTACTGACGTTCAGACTTTGTAAGAGGTTGTTATGGACATACAGCTCCAACAATTGCACATTGTTCGTCACATCTATGCTTGCCAGTTGATTCGAATGACAGTATAACTCCAGCAGTCCCAGATTTTTGCTGACATCTAGGCTTGTCAGTTTATTTTGATTACAGTATAAATATTTCAAAGCTGTATTCTTGCTGATGTCCAAGCTTGTCAGTTCATTCTGATAGCAGGATAAGGTTTCAAGCCCTATAAAGTATTCAATCCCCTTTAGATCACGGATGCCTTTGTTCGACACATTTACTGTGGTGGTTCCTTCGATTTGAGGCAGGTCACTGGAATAGAGGTTATATCTTGGGTACTTCGCCGGCGAGCTTGAAGAAAGGGGCGGATTGGGATCTGGGCGATTCCCTAAATATCTTTCGATGATTGCCTTGCGGAAATTTTCATCCGGAATCACCAGTACCCTCTCTTCTCTGATCGGCTGCTCCTGCAGCTGGAAGGTTACCTCCTCCATGTATTTTCCAACAGTGCTTCCGCTCTTTGTATCATATTTGTAAGTGAGCGTCGTTGGTGCATTCCCTGCTGGGAAAGTCACGATGTTCCCCGTTCTGGTC
>CAZHWK010000213.1:0-2666 GCA_964536405.1 uncultured Oscillospiraceae bacterium | reverse complement strand
GATTTGATCAAGGTCCACCCTATAAGTACCATCTGCTTGGTTTGCATGATACTGTAGCCTGCCGCCATCCTGAGGAGAGTGCCCTACATAAACTAACAGTCTGCTCTGGCTTAAGTCCATGCTCGTCAGGCGGTTCTTAGAGAATCTCAAGCCATCAAGTGCAGTATGTTTGCTGAAGTCGATGCTCGTCAGCTGGTTCTCTGAAACGTCCAAATTCCGAATTGCAAGATTTTGTGTTAAGTCGATGCTCGTCAGTTGGTTCGCTGAGACATTCAAAAAATCAAGCGTGCTATTATTCTTAATGTTCAGGCTTGTCAGCTGGTTTTTACTGCATGCAAGAGCTGTAAGCTTTCTATTATTATCTACATTCAAAGCTTTCAGCTGATTCTCACTGCAAAAAAGGCTTGTCAACTCTGTGTTCCTGCTGATGTCTATGCTGGAAATCTGATTTACATGACAGATCAATTCCTTAAGGGCCGTGTTGTTTCTGAGATCCAGGCTTTTAAGCTGATTTTGTCCCAGATCCGCCTCTACAAGCATTGTGTTCTTGCTCAGATCAATGTCTGTAATCTGGTTGAACCCTACTTTCATTCTTTTCAATTTGGTGCATGGGCTTACATCCAAGCTTTTCAATTGATTACTACTTGCTAAAAACTCCTCCATGCCAACACAGGATATTCAGATGTGGAAGGACGAGGGTGGCGAGGGCTTCGTGGTGATGAATGGCCCCGACGAGCAGCTTCTCGGCGGTCTGGCTATGGGAGCTACCGGCGGTATCGGCGGCACCTATGCCGTCATGCCCGAGCTGTTCCTCAAGGTTTGGGACCTCTACAACGCTGGGGAAATGCAGAAGGCTGCCCTGGTGCAAAATGAAATCTGCCGCATTATCTATGCCATGTGCGGGGCTCACGGCAACCTGTATGCTGTGATGAAGGCAATTCTTGAAAAGCAGTACGGTCTGGCTCTGGGTGGTGTGCGTGCGCCCCTGCCCAACCTGACCGATGCCGATAAGGCCATTGTGGACTCCTGCTCCCAGATGATTAAGGAGGCCGTGGCCAAATTTTGCTGAGGAGTGACCATATAAAATGCGTATTTATGAAACCGAAAACTACGAGGCTATGTCCGCCCGTGCCGCCGACATTCTGGCTGCCCAAATCCAGCTCAAGCCCAACTGTGTGCTGGGCCTTGCCACCGGCTCCACCCCCATTGGCCTGTACCAACAGCTTATCGCCAAGTACAAGGCAGGCACCCTGAGCTTCTCGGAGGTTCACACGGTCAACCTGGACGAGTATAAGGGCCTGGCCCCCACCCACGACCAGAGCTACCGCTACTTTATGCAGCATAATCTGCTGGACCATGTGGATGTGCGCCCCGAGTGTACCAACGTGCCTGACGGCCTGGCTGCCGATCCCGAGGCCGAGTGTGCCCGGTACGATGCCCTTCGGGAAACCCTGGGCAGCACCGACATTCAGCTTCTGGGTCTTGGCCGCAACGGCCATATCGGTTTCAACGAACCCGGCCCCACCTTCGTAAAGGAAACCCATGTGGTGGACCTGACCGAAAGCACCATCGAGGCCAATGCCCGGTTCTTCGCCACCATGGATGATGTACCCCGCCAGGCCCTCACCATGGGCATCGGCTATATCATGGATGCCCGCCGGGTGCTGGTGGTGGCCAGCGGCGAGGATAAGGCCGAGGCCGTCTATAAGGCTTTCTTCGGCCCCATTACCCCCGAGGTCCCCGCCTCCATCCTTCAGCTTCACCCCGATGTGATTTTGGTGGCTGACAAGGCCGCCTTGAGCAAAGTAAAGTAAAAGGAGGGACTTTTCCTATGAAACTGACCGGTGCCCATGTCTTTGACCCTCTGAAAGGCTTTCAGAACCGGGATTTATCTATCTGGGAGGACAAAATTGTCCCCACCTGCGAGGGGGAAACGGTGGACCTCACCGGCTGCTACCTCATTCCCGGTTTGACCGACCTGCATTTCCATGGCTGCCGTGGGGCTGACTTCTCGGACGGAGATGCCGCCGGACTGCAAACCATCGCCGATTATCAGCTCTCCCGGGGTGTGACCCAGATTTGCCCCTCCGGTATGACTTTGGCCGAGGATGAGCTGGTGGCCTTTTGCCGCACGGCCGACCAGCATCGGAAAACCGCCAAGTCCGGTGCCGACCTGGTTGGCATCCACCTGGAGGGTCCCTTCCTGGCCGAGCGGAAAAAGGGCGCCCAGCACGGTACTTACCTGCAAAACCCCAACCTCACCCTCTTTAGCCGTCTGGTGGCCGAGTCCGGTGGTCTTGTAAAAATGGTGTCCCTGGCCCCCGAGCTGCCCGGTGCTTTGGATTTTATCCGCACGGTTCACAAGGATGTTGTGGTCTGTGTGGCCCACACCGCCGCCACCTATGACGAGGCCATGGCCGGTTTTGAGGCTGGGGCCAAGCAGGTGACTCACCTCTTTAACGCCATGAATCCCTTTGCCCACCGGGACCCCGGCCCCGTGGGGGCCGCCGCCGACAGCGATTGCCGGGTGGAGCTGATTTGTGATGGGGTTCATATCCACCCCGCTGTGGTTCGCTCGGTCTTCAAGCTCTTCGGCAAGGACCGGGTCATCCTGGTCAGCGACACCATGCGGGCGGCCGGTATGCCTGACGGGGAATATACCCTGG
>CAZHWK010000212.1:0-3944 GCA_964536405.1 uncultured Oscillospiraceae bacterium | reverse complement strand
AAGAAGAACGAAACACGGCCGCACCCCAAAAGGTGCGGCCGTTTCATACTATTCTTTTCCGGTTACAGACGGCTTTTGCCGGAAAAAGAGGTAAGATGGTTTTCCACAGGATGTGGAGAAAATTTGGAGGGGTTACCTTTTTACTTCAGGCCTGCGGTAATAATAGCCATGGTATAGACCTCCTCGGCGTTACAGCCACGGGAGAGGTCGTTGATGGGGGCATTCAGACCCTGGAGGATGGGGCCATAAGCGTCAAAGCCGCCCAGACGCTGGGCAATCTTATAGCCGATGTTGCCCGACTGAATTTCAGGGAAAATGAAGGTGTTGGCCTGGCCGGCAACGGGAGAACCCTTGCACTTGGTCTGGGCCACCACGGGGGAGAAGGCGGCGTCAAACTGCAGCTCGCCGTCGATGGCCACGTCGGGAGCGGCGGCCTTGGCCTTGGCGGTGGCATTGCGGACCTTATCCACATCCTCACCCTTGCCAGAGCCCATGGTGGAGAAGCTCAGCATGGCAACCTTGGGGTCAATGCCGAATTTGGCGGCCGTCTTGGCGGTTTCCACGGCGATTTCGGCCAGCTCGTCCTCGTTGGGAGCGATGTTGATGGCACAGTCGCCAAAAGCATAACGCTCATTCTCGTTGTCCTGACGGACCATGATAAAGCAGGAGGACACAATTTTATTGCCGGGACGGGTCTTGACCAGCTGAAGGGCGGGACGGACGGTGTCGGCGGTGGAGTAGGTGGCACCGCCCAGCAGGGCATCAGCCTTGCCCATGGCCACCAGCATGGTGCCAAAGTAGTTGCCCTTCATAAGGGCGGTCTTGCAGTCCTCGGCACTCATCTTGCCCTTGCGCAGCTCCACCATCTTTTCCACCATGGCATCCATCTCGGTATAGGTGGCGGGATCAATGATTTCCACACCCTCGATGTCAAAGTTACCCTCGGCGGCGGCCTTTTTGACCTCGTCTGCCTTGCCAACCAGAATAATGGACATCAGGCCCTCCTGCTTCAGGCGGGCAGTGGCTTCCAGAATACGGGGGTCGGGACCCTCGGTAAATACAAGGGTGCGGGGATTTGCCTTTAAGGTGGCGATAAGGTTCTCAAACATGGCATTAGCCTCCATTTTAAATAATGTAAATCTATTATAATCAGTTCCAAGCAAAATCTCAATGCCAAAAAGGGCATAATTTCTAAAATTCTCTCTTTACTTTTTGTATTCTTGCCACTATACTATACACACTGTTGACTAATATTAAAGGTGTGTATAACTATGAACCCTGATTTTTCCCGTTCCCTTTCCCTGCTGCGGCAGGAAAAGGGGGTTTCTCAGCGCACAGCGGCCAAGGATTTGGGGATTTCCCAGGCCCTGCTGTCTCACTATGAAAACGGTATTCGGGAGCCTGGACTGGCCTTTGTGACCAGGGCCTGTGACTACTATCATGTGTCGGCTGACTTTGTGCTGGGGCGGACCCTAAACCGGGACGGAACCGCCCTGTTTGACGTGGCCACCCTGCCCGATGCCAGCCAGGACCGGGACAATGTTCTTCATGGCAGTATTATGGCCACATTAAGCAAAAAATTGCTGGTGAACTCCATCAGTGTGCTGTTTGACCTGCTTGGCAAGCTCAATCGGCGGGAGGCCATTAAGGCGGCTGCCGACTATTTGGGCATAGCCGTTTATAAGGCCTATCGCCACCTCTATCGGGCCGACGGAAGCCGAAATGAGGATATGTTTGCCCTCTCGGCCCGGCAGTTTATGACCGGTACCCCCAACGCCGAGATGGTATACTGCGAGCTGGACTATACCGAGGCCCTGGCCGAGCATGTCCGGGAAAAGGGGGCCTTTCCCGATTTGAGCAATGAGGCCCTGACCCGAAACTATCCCGGACAATACCAATCCCTGCTCCAAATTATCCACACCACAGGGGAGCGGATTGAAAAGCGAATGGGCGGACAGTAATGGCCCATACATTTGATTTCATTTACGGCGTTCCGCCGGCCCCGGCTTTACCGGGGCGGTGGACTTGCCCTCGGAGGTTTTACCTATGACAGACCAAAGTAAAATTCGCAACTTTTCTATTATTGCTCACATTGACCATGGCAAGTCCACCCTGTCCGACCGGCTGATTGAAGCCTGCGGAGCGGTGGAACTGCGGGACATGGAAAGCCAGCTTTTGGACAACATGGACCTGGAGCGGGAGCGTGGCATTACCATCAAGGCCCGGGCCGTGCGCCTGACCTATCGGGCCGAGGATGGGCAAGACTATCAGCTCAATCTCATTGACACCCCGGGTCATGTGGACTTTAACTATGAGGTTTCCCGTTCCCTGGCCGCCTGTGAGGGTGCCGTGCTGGTGGTGGACGCTGCCCAGGGCATTGAGGCCCAGACCTTGGCCAACACCTCTCTGGCCCTGGAGCATGACCTGGAAATTCGCCCCGTGCTGAACAAAATTGACCTGCCCGCCGCCGACCCCCAGCGGGTGAAGGGGGAAATTGAGGACATTATCGGTCTGCCCGCCCAGGATGCCCCCGAAATTTCGGCCAAGATGGGCATTAACATCCCCGCCGTGCTGGAGGATATTGTCAAGCATGTCCCAGCCCCCAAGGGGGACCCCAAGGCCCCCCTGCGTGCCCTGATTTTTGACAGCCAGTACGACCAGTACCGGGGGGTTATCGTCTATTTCCGTGTGATGGAAGGAACCGTCAAAACCGGGATGGCGGTCAAGATGATGGCCTCGGGCAGCAAGTACGAGATTTTGGAGTGCGGCCACCTGCTTCCCCTGGGGATGGAACCCTGTGAGGAGCTGATTGCCGGGGAAGTTGGCTATTTTACTGCCTCCATTAAGAATGTGAAGGACACCCAGGTGGGTGACACCATTACTGGGGTGGAAAGCCCTGCCACCGAGGCTCTGCCCGGGTATCGCCCGGTGCGGGCCATGGTCTACTGCGGCGTGTATACCGAGGACGGCTCCAAGTATCCCGACCTGCGGGATGCTTTGGAAAAATTGCAGCTCAACGATGCCTCCCTTTCCTTCGAGCCGGAAAGCTCGGCTGCCCTGGGATTTGGCTTCCGCTGCGGCTTTTTGGGGATGCTCCACATGGAGATTATCCAGGAGCGGTTGGAGCGGGAATTTGACCTGGATTTGATTACCACCCTGCCCTCGGTCATCTATGAGATTACCAAGAATGACGGTTCGGTGGTCATGGTGGATAACCCCCATAACTATCCGGACCCCGTTCTCATTGCCGAGGCCAAGGAGCCCTATTCCAAGGTTTCCATCATCTCGCCCCCCGACTATGTGGGCAATATTATGCCCATGTGCCAGGAGCGGCGGGCCGAATTTAAGGATATGCAGTATTTGGACACCAATCTGGTGGAGCTTCATTACTCCATGCCCCTCAATGAGATTATTTACGACTTTTTTGACACTCTGAAAGCTCGAACCAAGGGGTACGCCAGCCTGGACTATGAGCTGGAGGACTATCGCTCTTCCGACCTTGTGAAGGTGGATATGCTCTTAAACGGCGACCAGGTGGATGCACTGAGCTTTATCGCCCACCGGGAGAAGGCCTATCCCCGGGCCAGACGGCTGTGCGAAAAGCTGAAGGAGAATATTCCCCGCCAGCTGTTCGAGGTGCCCGTTCAGGCCGCCATCGGGGGCAAGGTCATTGCCCGGGAAACGGTCAAGGCCATGCGCAAGGACGTTCTCGCCAAGTGCTACGGCGGCGATATTACCCGGAAGAAGAAGCTGTTGGAAAAGCAGAAAGAGGGCAAGAAAAAGATGCGGAGCCTTGGTACGGTGCAGATACCCACCGAAGCATTTATGGCGGTGCTTAAGCTGGATGAGGAGTAAAAAAGTATTTTTTTTGCCCTCTTGGGGCCCCGCACGGCGGGGCGGCCTTTGGGCCGTAAATTCGTAGTGAAACGAAGAATTTCCGCAGG
>CAZHWK010000211.1:0-4012 GCA_964536405.1 uncultured Oscillospiraceae bacterium | reverse complement strand
GCAATAACCGGACAAAGGGGGAATTTGCCCAACGGCAGGAAGTCACTCTGGGCGGAGAGGTTAAGACCTCTCCCATGCAGAAGTTGACCGAGGAAGACCTGCGTAAACTTGCCCGGCTTGGTGAGGAGCAGAATGACGAGTAGGGGCTACTCCCTCTCACCGGCTCTAAAGCAGTCCATAGCCACCGAAGCAAGGTATGAGCTGGCGAGAAGATATTACGCAGATTATGTCCAGCTTGTTCATGCGGGCAGGTGGAAACGAGCCAGACACCTCGACCTCGTATGTCGAGAGCTGGAGAACATTATGACGGGAACGACCAAGAGGCTGATGATCTTCATGCCTCCCCGTCATGGAAAATCTATGACCGTGACCGAGAGCTTCCCGTCCTTCTTTCTGGGGAAGAACCCGGAAAAGCGAGTCATTGAGATCAGTTACAGCGGCGACCTTGCCCAGCAATTCGGCAAGAGGAACCGGGATAAGGTCGAGGAGTATGGGCCTATTTTGTTCGGGCACACAATTTCTCAGGTCCAGGCTACCAAGACCAACTGGAACATCGACAACGGAACAGGCGGTATGATCTCTGTCGGCATCGGCGGCTCCATCACGGGCTACGGTGCCGATTTGCTTATTGTTGATGACCCCATCAAGAACCGGGCAGAAGCAGAGTCCATGACCTACCGGGAGAAGCTATATGAGGAGTATCAGTCCACGGTCAGTACCCGTCTTCACGCTGGAGGTTCTGTCATCATCATCCTGACCAGGTGGCACGAAGACGATCTTGCCGCCCGGCTCCTGAATCCAGAATACGGGAAAGTGGAAGACTGGAAAATCATCTCTCTGCCGGCCATCTGTGAGGACCCAAAGACGGACCTGCTGGGGCGAAATATTGGAGAAGCACTATGGCCCGCTGGCGGGTACAACGAGGCATGGGCAGCTCAGCAGAAGGAGACTGTTGGCACCTATGCCTGGTCTTCGCTCTATATGCAGACTCCGACGCCGAGTTCTGGCGGTATGTTCAAGAGAGACTGGTGGAAGCGATGGAAAGTGCTCCCCTCCGGCCTCTTTGATTTTATGCAGTCCTGGGACTGCACGTTCAAGGACAAGGATGTTTCCGACTATGTTGTCGGCCAGGTCTGGGCCCGGAAAGGTGCTGACAGATACCTGGTGGATCAGGTGCGTGGCCGCATGACGTTTACGGAGACACTGGAGGCCATGCGTGGCCTCACGGCCAAGTGGCCCCAGACCACCCGGAAACTGGTGGAAGACAAAGCCAACGGCACGGCGGTTATTGACGTGCTCAAGAAGGAAATTCCCGGTATCGTCCCTGTTGAGCCCTTCGGAGGGAAGGTAGCCAGAGCACACGCAACAACGGCTGTTGCAGAGTCCGGTAACATCTACATCCCCGACGCTTCCGTCGCTCCATGGGCGCTGGACTTTGTTGAGGAGATGGCGGCCTTCCCGAGTGCTGCCCACGATGACCAGGTGGACTGCTACTCCCAGGCCAACGCCTACTACAACGACCATACGTTCAGCTTGAGCGCCCTGGTCACATGAGGAGGGAAAACCCTATGGAATACCAAGACGCCTGTAACAGGCTTGCACAGCGGCAGAGGATTGAGCGTGGCAAAGAAATCATCCAGCAGAAGAAGGAGTCTATGTCGGTTAGGCCATACCGAAAGGACGGCTACGTCAACGTCCTCAATCGGTACGGAACCTCACACGACAGCAGCGAGTCGTATACCTTCGTCCAGGAGCCTGTCATCCCGGACACTGACCTTACGGTCAACTACGAGGATAACGGGCTGTTCGCCAAGATTATTGACACGCCTGCGGAAGAGGCTGTAAAGCATGGGTTCGACCTCAACCTGAACAGCGACACTCTGGATAAGTTCGTTGAGAGCGCCCTGGATGCCCTGGAATGGGAGGACAAGGCGGCTACTGCCATCAAGTGGTCACGGCTTTACGGCGGTGCCATCATCGTCATGCTTATCAACGACGGCCGTGGGCTTGAGGAGCCCGTGAACTGGAAGCACATCAGAAGCATTGATGAGCTGCGGGTCTATGAGCGGGCGGTGGTCCAGCCGGACTACACCAGCCTCTACGCTTATGACCCGGCCAACCCGCTGAAAAACAGCACCAGCAAATTTGCAATGCCGGAGTTCTACTACGTTCACAGCCTTTACGGTAGCTTCACCGTCCATGAAAGCCGGTGCCTGGTCTTCCGAAACGGTATCCTGCCGGAGCGTGTCACAAACCCGGTCTACCGGTTCTGGGGAACGCCAGAGTATGCCCGAATCAAGCGGGCCATGAGGGACGCTATAACGTCCCACGGAAACGGCCCAAAGCTCCTGGACCGCTCGGTACAGCCGGTCTACAAGATGAAGGACCTGGCATCCACGCTGGCCTCTGAGGGTGGCGATGACATCGTAATGAAGCGCCTGGAGCTCATCGACCTTGCCCGTGGCATCCTGAACAGCATTGCCATTGACAAGGACGGCGAGGACTACGACTTCAAGAATTTCCAGTTCACCGGGGTAAAGGACGTTATTGACGCCACCTGCAATATGCTGTCTGCCGTCACGAATATCCCGCAGACCATTCTGTTCGGTCGTTCCCCAGCCGGTATGGACGCTACCGGAAACAGCGACCTGGAGAACTACTACAACTACGTCGAGAAAATCCAGAAGCTAATGCTCAAGAAGAACCTGAAAACCCTTCTGGATGTCCTCTTCCGGGCCGGGCTACGCAACGGCGAGGTCGATGAGATACCGGACTACGAGATGAAGTTCTCCCCGCTTTGGAGCTTGAGCGAAACGGAACAGGCCGCCGTAGATAAGCAGAAAGCGGACACTGAAATGGTCAGGGCCCAGACGGCTCAGATTTATGTTCAGATACAGGCCCTTGACCCATCCGAAGTCCGTGCTGCTCTTGCTAAGAAGGAAGACTTCACCGTTGAGGAAATTTTGGACGACCAGGATGTTGAAAGCTGGGACCCGGAGGGCCGGGAGTCGCTTCCAGCGGCCTTCCCTGACGACCAACAACCTACACCAACCGAAGAGCCCGGTGGCATCCAGACAGGATTAAACGGCGCTGAGGATGCTTCTGGAATCCCCCTTAATTCGGATAGCTCCGAACTTACACCAACAGCAGCGGCCACCATCGTCGTGAAGGATGGGCTGGTCCTCACTGGAAGCCGGAAAAACGACCATGACCTCATCTGCGGACCTGGTGGCCACATCGAAGAGGGAGAGACACCGGAACAAGCGGCAAGGCGGGAAGCCATGGAGGAGTTTGGTATCAAGCTCGGTTCCTTGGTGCGTCTGGGTCAGCTTGACGGGCTCCCGGAGGAGTACGGGCTCCCGGTCATTTTCCTATGTACGGACTTTGAGGGCGAACCGGTCTGCGATGAGAATGAGATGCAAAAGCCCGGGTTTGCCTCTCTGCCGGAGCTAAAGACCTACCAGAAGTTCCCTCCGTTCAAGCGGTCCATCGAACTACTGGAAGATTGCTTAATGACGTAAAAATGCTGCCGTCCCAATAAGAGAACGACAGCATCTTTGCGTAATTGTCAGAACATTCGCTTTATGATGGATTTGAAGACCTCATCGTCAACGTCCATCAGGCTTTTCTTGCCGTCCTTGAATTGGATGGCGATGGTGTGGATACCTTTCTTTTTGGCGGACACACCGGCTAAAAGTCCAACGGGCCCAAGAATTGCTGCCCCGACCGCCCCTCTCGCAACAGCGCTTGTCCCACTGGTCTTGATGTCTTCACCAACCACCTCGTAAGCATCTACGGTATCGCGGTCGATGAAGATTTTCTTGCCAAAGCCAAAATTGCCATCCCTGATGAAGACCTTTTTCCCGGATAGTTCAATGTGGCGGTCTTCGTAGTCTCCTGCGGTTACTATGTTTTTCAGTGTCATACCCAGCACCTCCAAATTATGGTGGATTGATTATATCACGATTTGGACCAGTTGAAAATAGTACGGGCGACACAGCAGAAACTATGC
>CAZHWK010000210.1:0-4018 GCA_964536405.1 uncultured Oscillospiraceae bacterium | reverse complement strand
ACACTATCTTTCCCTCCGAGTCCTTCGGCTGGAGGGTTTATCGACAGCCTGAAATGCCGGCTCCTTTGGAGCCGGCATTTTTTCATATCCACATTGGTTTCGTGACAAAGCCAAAGCCCGCTCCGACCGCCTCTCAAACGGTCGGAACAGGCTTTACTTGGCTTTTCCGGGAAGTCCCGCTCACATCCGGGACCTTCCGAAATTCCCCCGGGCAAACAAAAACTGCGTCGCCCTCCCTACGGAAGGCGTCGCAGTAAAAATTCCCATAACGCACCCCGGTTTCGGCAGGAGGCTTCTGATCCGGCACGTATCTGACTTATCCCTTTCGGGCTTCACAGTGACCGACTCGCTGGGCTTTGCACCCAATTCCGTACATATCATCCCCCCTCTCAAAGGGGATAAACGGACCAGTGACGTGTATTCGATTGTCGGGAGAGAGGTCTCTCCACCTCTGATTGTAGCATCTGTCCGCCCTTTTGTAAAGGTCTTTTTTCCTGCAAAAAGCGACTCTCTATCGGGAGAGCCGCTTTTGATCGATAAACTTTACAATTTGGATGCCCAAAAAACCGGCCAGCATGCCCACCAGCATGCCACACAGCACATCGGTGGGGTAATGCACCCCCACGTAGAGCCTGGAAAAGCCCATCAGCACAGCCATACCCAGGACCAGCACCTTCTTCCAGGTTCCGGACAGCCCCCACAGCATGGCCACTGCGAAGGCAAAGGCGGCGCAGGTGTGGCCCGAGGGGAAGGAGTTTGGGTCATGCTCTTCCACCAGGGGAATAAGGCCAGCCACCTCCAGCCAAGGCCGGGGCCTGGCAAAGAGGTGCTTGAGTACCACATTGGTACACAGGACCCCAACCGCCAAGGCACACAAGGCGGCAAAGCCGGCTTTTCGTGTTTTGGGAAAGCACAACAGCACCGCCGCCAGCAGCAGAAACATCAGTCCGCCATCCCCCAGCTGGGTATAAAAGCTGAAAAAGGCATCCAGAACAGGATTACGCACCTGCTCCTGTAAAAAGAGCAGAAAAGCTCCTTCTCCTGCCATGGTTACTGAATGACCTCCCGGGTCAGGGTTTTGGTGGGATACCCTTCCATCTCAAACTCGGTGGTTTTGACCACATGGCTCTTGCCGATGCGGACCTCCTGGCTGCCCACCTTATTGGTCACAGTAGAGGCCACGCTGGCCTGGATGGTAAAGACCATATCCACATAGGCGTCTTCCCCCTGCTCCTCGGCAGTGATAATCACACCGTCGGCGTTTGGCTCGTGGGTGATATGGGGACCATAGGTGATATCGGTGACATAGCCGTCCACCAGCTGGCCGTTGGCCATAAGCTGGGCATTGGCCTTCTTATAGCCCATCACGGTCTCACAGACCTCACGGGGAACCTCGGCCACATGGACGGTATACTCAATGCGGGTGGCGGCTCCTTCCCCAAGCCCACGGTTGCCCGTCAGCTTGACAGCCAGGAAAATCACACCTGCCACCAAAATCAGCAGGATGAGAATGTCTACAATATTAAATTTGCCAAAACGGCGACCCTTTTCTTCCATCATTGAGAAACCTCCATAATCATTGACCATACTTCTAATGTATTGTATAATATTTTCACGATTTAGACAAGCCCAATTTTCGGAGGCATAACATGAAAGTTATCCATCTCATTTCCGGCGGGGACTCGGGCGGGGCCAAAACCCATGTCCATTCCCTGCTTCAAAATCTGTCCGGCCCCATTGACGTGACCATGGTGTGTTTTATGGACGGCCCCTTTGCCCAGGAGGCCCGTGAAAAGGGAATTCACACCGTGATTTTGGAGGGGGCAAGCCCTCTGAAGGCCCTGAAGGCCCTGAAGGCCATGCACGCAAAGCAGCACTATGATATCATCCACTGCCACGGGGCACGGGGCAACCTGATGGGCACCTTGCTCCACCGGGCCACCGGAGTTCCGGTGGTCACCACCGTCCACTCGGACTATCGGCTGGACTATCTGGGGCGGCCCTTCTCCCGCCTGACCTACGGCACCATCAACACCATCGCCCTTCGCCACCTGGACTACCGTATCGGGGTGTCCGATGCCATGACCGACCTGCTGATTTCCCGTGGCTTTGACCCCGACCGACTTTTTACCATCTATAACGGACTTGATTTCACCCCCCGCTCGACCGCCACGAGCCGGGAGGAGTATCTCACCTCCTGCGGCCTCTGCTTTGACCAGGACAGCGTGGTGGTGGGCATTGCCGCCCGGCTGGATGCTGTGAAGGACGTGGGCACCCTCATCCGGGGTTTTGCCAAGGCCTATGAGCAGGCCCCCAACCTGCGCCTGCTCATCGCCGGGGAGGGCGGGCAGGGGCAGGAGCTGCGTGCCCTGGCCGCCAGTCTTCTCCCCCAAGGGGTCTATCACTTCTGCGGCTGGATTTCCGATACCGACACCTTTTATCATGCCCTGGACGTGAACACCCTGACCTCCCTGTCCGAAACCTTCCCCTATGCCATCACCGAAGGGGCTCGTGCCGGTCTGCCCACGGTGGCCAGCCGGGTTGGCGGTATTCCCTATCTGATTGAGCATGGCATCACCGGCCTGCTCTTCGAGGCAGGGGACCCCGAGGGGCTGGGCCGGTGCCTCACCTCCCTGGCCGGTGACCCCACCCTGCGCCGCCACCTGGGCCAGCGGCTCCACGCCAAGGCCGAACGTGAATTTTCCCTGGAAAGCACCCTGCGCCGTCAGCTGGATATCTACGAGGCCATTCTCCGCAAGGAGGCCCGCCGCCGTGCCCTGCCCTCCAAGCGGGACGGGGTTCTGGTCTGCGGGGCCTATGGCCGGGGCAATGCCGGGGACGACGCCATTTTGGAGGCCATTGTCCGGGAGGTTCGCTCCATTGACAGTGATTTACCAGTCTGGGTTCTCTCCCGCAAGCCCAAGGAAACCCGGCTTCAATACCGGGTCAACGCCATCTATACCTTCCACATTCCCCGCTTCCTCCTGCGTATGACCAAGACCAAGCTGTATATCAACGGGGGCGGCTCCCTGATGCAGGATGTGACCAGCCGGAGAAGCCTGTGGTTTTATCTGTTTACCATCTCCATGGCCAAAATTCTGGGCAACCCGGTACACATGTACGGCTGCGGCATCGGGCCGGTGAACTACCCCTCCAACCGGCGGCTGGTTCATCGTGTGCTTCAAAAAAGTGTGGATGCCATTACCCTGCGGGATACCCTCTCCAAAGCCGAACTTGACGATATGGGGGTGACCAATCCCCGCATCGTCATGGCCGCCGACCCCACGGTGATTTTGCCTGCCGCCCCGGCAGCCGTCATCGATGGAATCCTGGAAAGTGCCGGTTTGGACCCCCAGGGGGCCTACATCGGCTTTACCGTCCGGCCCTGGCCCGGCTTTGAGGAAAAGGCCCCAGTCTTTGCCGCCGCCGCCGACTACGCCTGGGAAACCTATGGGCTGACCCCTGTTTTCCTCCCCATCGAGCCTCGTCTGGATGTGAATGCCGCTCAAAAGGTAGTTGCCCACATTCAAAAGGCCCCCTACCACATCCTCCCCGGCTCCACCCGCTCGGACTATATCATCGGCCTGTTCGCCCGGATGAAGGTGGCTGTATCTATGCGCCTGCATGGACTGGTCTTTCCGGCCAGCCAGGGGGTTCCTCTCATTGGAGTGGTCTACGACCCCAAGGTTTCCTCCTTCCTGTCCTATATTGACCAGGACTTGTACACCGACTTGAAGGAGCTGACCCCCGAAGCCTTGAAGGCCCACATTGATATCGCCGCCGGGCGCATTGGGGACAACGACTTTCTTGCCAAGGGTGTGGAACGCCTGCGTGAGGTGGAACAGCGCAACACCCAGGTGGCCCGGGACCTGTTGGAGGGCCGGGGATGAAGCAGTATGTCGTCCTATCCCACACTCCCTGGTCGGCCACTCCCACCCGCACCCAGCAGCTTGTGACCCGTCTGGGGGAAACCCAGGTGCTTTTCTTTCAGCCCGCCGACGGCCCCGGGGACAAGTCC
>CAZHWK010000209.1:0-4022 GCA_964536405.1 uncultured Oscillospiraceae bacterium | reverse complement strand
TCTCCGGGGCCAGGCGGCGCTGATCTCCTATAATGCCCTTGCGCAGAATCTCAGAGGGACGGACAAGACCCTCAAATCCACCATCACCGTCCCCGGAAAGCCCAGCGGAGCCATGCCGTCCTATACCAGCCAGTCCGCTCTGCCCGCCGGGGTGGACAGCCTGTCCCCCGCTCTGGAGACCGAGCTTCAAGCCAAAATAGACGCCCGCCGGTCGGCCATTTTGAACAGCCCCACCACGGTGACGGTCACAGGGACAAGCTATTATGTTTCCGCTGAGGGGGACGACAAAAACGACGGCCTCTCCCCGGAGCGGCCTTGGGCTACCATGGCCAGGGTCAACGCCATGGAGTTTAAGCCCGGCGACGGGGTCTTCTTCCGCCGGGGGGATCTCTGGCGGGGAGAGATGATTCTCAATTTCTATGAGGGGGTCACCTACTCGGCCTACGGTGAAGGGCCAAAGCCTGCCTTTTACGGTTCCCCGGGAAACGGTGCGGGCGGGGAGAAGTGGACCCTGGCCGACGAGGCCAACCACATCTGGGTCTATGAAACCGAACTGCCCTTCTGCGGCTCTATTGTGCTGAACGGCGAGCAGGCGGCCATCAAGCATTGGCTGTACTGGAACGGCAAACAGTACACCAAATTCGGCACCGACAATGTACCCTTCGCCTTTTCCGACATGAAAAATCTCACTTTCCACAACGATGTGGATTTGACCGACTGGTCGGTGGACCAAAGCCACTGGGACAGCAACGGCAATTTGGGGGTCTGGGACTGCGAGAAGGTGGGCAAGCTCTACCTGCGCTGTGATGAGGGCAACCCCGGCGAGGTCTTCCGCTCCATCGAATTTTCCACCGGCCAGGGTGTCATAGTGGGCAGCGGCTGTGTGGTGGACAATCTCTGTATCAAGTATGTGGGCAATTCCGGCGTGATGAACGGAGCTGACGCCGTGCGGGGTCTCACAGTACAAAATTGCGAGGTGGCCTTTATGGGGGATACCTACCTCTCCTTCGAGCCGGAAAGCAAGCTCGGTGTGGGCGGGGGCGAGGGCTTCGGCTTCAACGGCTACGGCTCGGTGTGCAAAAACAACTATGTCCACGACGGGCGGGAGGGGTCTTTCACCGTGGAGCTGGGCTGGGATGGCACTGTCCAGGCAGGCCAGCAAAAGATGGGCGGTCTGGTGGCTGCCGGGAACCTGTTTGAGCGCAACAACGGCGGCATTGGGATTATCAATTTTCTGGAGGAAACGCCCAACTTGGAGCTTTCCGACATTCTGATTGACGACAACTATTTTGTGCAGATTGGCTACGAGGAAGATTTGACCGGCTGGATACCCTGGGGGGATTGTTGCATCTGGGTCACCTTTGCGGGCAGCGGGGACCAATTACGCAATATGCGTGTCAGCAATAACCTCTTCTATCTGGCCTACCCCAAGCTGGTGAACCTGTACAGAGTGGGGGAAGCCGACATTCGATTTGAGGGCAACACCTATGTCCAGGGGCTGTATCAGCAGGTGCTATCCTATGCCAAAACCTTTGACACCCAGCAGGAGTTTTACGTCCGTGACCCGGGTGTCTTTGAGTATGCGGTCACCCAAATACTTGGGGACCGGACCGGGAAGATATATATCTACGACCGAGGGCTAAAGGAGGCCGAGATAGACCGGGCGCGGACCTTGGGCCTTGTCCCGCCCTCCGCCCCCAAGGATCTGAACACCCAGATTACCTCGGCCCAGATGACCGATATTCTCACCCGTCTGGTGAGCCTGGTGGACAAGAATGTCCTTCCCGCGTGGCAGACGATTTCCAAAACGGCGGGGGCCGCGGACGCCAAGCTGCTGCGGTGCGACGGCATGGTGGCCGTCTACGAGGCCGCCGTGGCTCTGGGTCTGGAGTTTTCGGACCGTGACAACCCGAACTGGAGAATTTTTGAAGAACTCTCTGATGGAAAGGACCTCTGGGATGAAACGGCCGCCCTCAACCAGACCCTTTACCCCGATATGTTCCGGCAGGGGGTTGACCCGGAATATCCCGATTGGGCCTTGCACAACTTGGCCCTGCTCTACTCCTTTGAACGATACTCAGACGCATCCAACGCCCCTATTTTCGACTATGACGCCGTTCAAAAGACCATGCACGGCGGGGAGGTGCTCACCTGGGACATGGCCATCAAGGCCGCCGTCCGCCTCTATGACTCCATGAATATTGAAAACTACCGGCACTACCTTGTGCCGTAATCTGGAAACAGCGGTAGGAAAGTCATGGGGAGGGGCGTACAATGGAAGGAAAATGCCCGACATCACCGCCCGCAAGGGCGAGACCATGACGCCGGTGACGCACCATTTCGCGGACTACAACCACTCCTTCTACGCCGATATGGATATGACGAAGGTATGGACAAACTGATTTGAGTTCCACAAAAAGGCGGGCGGGAACATCGTTAACGATGTTCCCGCCCGTTCTCTATTTCTTCGTTGCCGTATCAACGGCCTGTTGTGCTTTCCACTCCGTAAACTCCCGTTGCCCCTCCTCGCTCTCAAAAAACTTCTGTATCTCCGGGAGCAGGACACGGGCCAGGGCCTCCACTTCATGGAGGGGGATTCCCGTGCCGTAGTCGCTTTGTTTCTTTTTTCTCGCCATTGTGCCGCCCCCTGTTCAAAGCCTTTCCTCGTCGAACAGGTAGCCTTGAAACACTGTTCCGTCGTGGAGGAGGAAGCGGCCCCTTGCGTCTTTGGGTATCTGGTCGGCGGCGCTGGTGTTGTCCAGGATAATTTGAGAAAGAACGCTGTCCGCCCTGCCGCAGACCCGGAAATCCAGGTTGTTGCGAATCTGGCCGGGGATGATGGTAGCGTCCGGGCGCTGGGTGGCGAGAATCAGGTGGATTCCAAAGGCCCTCCCTTGTCTGGCAATCAGAGCCAGCCTATTTTCAATCTGGCCCAGCCGCTCCTTGTCCTCTTTGCTCCGCCCTGTCCTGTCCAGCAGTTCCGCCACCTCGTCACAGGCGAACACCAGCCGGGGCAAGCCGTCCCCCGTGGCCTCGTTGTATGCGTCGATGTTGGGGCACCCGGTTTCCGCCAAACGGCCCTTGCGGTACTCCAAGACCGCCGTGAGCTGGCCCAGGACATAGAGCAAGTCATCCTCCCGGAAAACCATGTGGCATTTCTCATGCCATGCTTTGGGGAAGTCCACGCCGCCCTTGAAGTCGGCTATGTAGACCTCCGCCCCCTTGTGAAGCGCCTGCATGAGCAGCAGCTTTAATAGCACACTCTTGCCGCTCCCCGTGGAGCCGCCCAGCAGTACATGGGGGATGTGGGCAAGGTTGACCATCACAGGCCCCAGGAGGCTTTCCCCCAGCACCAGCACGAAGTTGTCCGGGGATAGGTATTTGTCTTTCCAGGGGAGCAGGGCGGGCAGATCGCTTGCGGCGGGTACGGCATAGACACGGATGATTTTCCGGCCCTCGCCCCACTCCATCTTTGCTATGATACTGTCCAGAGCCGTTTCCACCCTGGCCCGCTTGTCCTCCCACTCTTTGAGTGGGATTCCGCAGGGGTCGAACTCCCACACCGTCAGCCGTGGGTTGTCTCCATCCGCATATTTGGAGAGGAGGACGGGCGCTTCCCCGGCGTGGTTGGTGAGGCCCACACGCTGCAAGCCCTCCCTGGCCTCCCTGCCGCCCCAGGGCGTACCCAGGAGCACCAACAGGGCAAGGAGTCCGCCCACAGCGTAGAGGGGGAGCAGGAGGTTGATGACCGCTTCCAGGATGGGCGAGAACATGCCGTAGGTGTCCTGGCCGAACAGGTGACCCCGGAACAGCCACACCAGCACAGCGCCCATCAGGTAGGCCCCCAGGAGCAGACCCTTGTATGGAGTGTCCTTTGCCGCCGCTAGCCCGGTTTTCATGCGCCGGAGCAGATGTCGGTTTTCCGTCCGCTTGTTGATGTGGTCTTTATCAGTTCGGGTCATAAGGGAAGCCCCCTTTCTTCTTGATGATGGTGGAGCCGTCCGGGAGGTACTCTATCACGG
>CAZHWK010000208.1:0-4079 GCA_964536405.1 uncultured Oscillospiraceae bacterium | reverse complement strand
CCTTGGTGATGATGGCCGTCTGGCCATCATCACCAAGGCCAAGAAGTCTGTGGCCAACTTTAAGCTCCGTGAGGAGATGCCCATCGGCGCCAAGGTTACCCTGCGTGGCGACCGGATGTGGGAGTTCCTGGACCGTCTGCTCAACGTGGCTCTGCCCCGTGTGCGTGACTTCCGGGGCATCAACGCCAACTCCTTTGACGGCCGCGGCAACTATGCCCTGGGCATCAAGGAGCAGCTGATTTTCCCCGAGATTGAGTACGATAAAATTGACAAAATCCGGGGCATGGACATCGTCATCTGCACCACCGCCAAGACCGACGAGGAAGCCCGGGAGCTGCTGCTCCTGACCGGCGCCCCCTTCGCGACTGCGGACAACCGCTAAGGAGGAGAGAACGAAATGGCTAAGAAGGCTATGATTTTGAAGCAGCAGAGAGCCCCCAAGTTCTCTACTCGTGGCTATAACCGTTGCAAGCTGTGCGGCCGCCCCCACGCTTACCTGCGTGACTACGGCATCTGCCGTATCTGCTTCCGTGAGCTTGCCTACAAAGGTCAAATTCCCGGTGTGAGAAAGGCGAGCTGGTAACCCCAGCCCGCCTCTTCCCGGGTTTTGAATACCCCGGCACAGTCCCATAGCAAGGCGGTCAAAAGGTCGGCTTTTGATAGTCTGATACCTTGCCGTCTGACACGGGACCTTTGAAAAGGCCCGTAACCCAACAAGGAGGTCAAAATCCATGCACATCACAGATCCTATCGCGGATATGCTCACTCGTATCCGCAACGCCAACAGTGCCAAGCATGACACCGTTGACGTGCCCGCTTCCAACATGAAGAAGTCCATCGCTCAGATCCTGCTGGATGAAGGTTATATCAAGAACTTCCAGCTCATCGACGACGGCACTCAGGGCGTCATCCGCATTACCCTGAAGTACAATCCCGGCAAAGAGAAGGTCATTACTGGCCTGCGCCGTGTGTCCAAGCCCGGCCTGCGTGTTTACGCGGGTGCCGAGGAGCTGCCCCAGGTGCTCCGTGGCCTTGGTATCGCTATTATTTCCACGTCCAAGGGCGTCATGACTGACAAGGCTGCTCGCAAGGCCAATGTCGGCGGTGAAGTCCTTGCCTTCGTGTGGTAAGGAGGAAACAGAGATGTCGAGAATTGGAAGAATGCCCATCGCTGTTCCTGCCGGCGTGGACGTAAACGTGGCTGACGGCAACGTCGTCACCGTGAAGGGCCCCAAGGGGACCCTGACCCAGGCCCTGGCCTCGGCCATGACCATTAAGCAGGAGGGTGCTGAAATTCTGGTGACTCGTCCCAACGACGAGAAGCAGAACCGTGCTCTCCACGGCCTGACCCGTACCCTGCTCAGCAACATGATTACCGGCGTGACCACTGGCTTCCAGAAGGAGCTGGACGTGAACGGCGTTGGCTACCGTGTTGCCAAAGAGGGCCAGAAGCTGGTGATGAACATCGGTTTCTCCCATCAGGTGACCATGGAGGAGCCCGAGGGTATTACCATCGAGGTTCCCAATCCCAACAAGATTGTGATTTCCGGCACCGACAAGCAGAAGGTTGGTCAGTTTGCCGCTGAAGTTCGCGAGAAACGTCCCCCTGAGCCTTATAAGGGCAAGGGCATTAAGTATACTGACGAGGTCATTCGCCGCAAGGAAGGCAAGACCGGCGCCAAGAAGAAATAAGGAGGTGTGTCGTAATGATTAAGAGACCTGATACCAACGCCCAGCGCATCCGTCGTCACAAGCGCGTCCGCGGTAAGATCGCCGGCACGCCCGAGCGTCCCCGCCTGAACGTGTTCCGCAGCGCTACCAACATTTACGCCCAGATCATCGACGATGTGAACGGTGTGACCCTGGTGGCCGCTTCGTCCCTGGAGAAGGGCTTTGACGCCGGCACCAAGAGCGAGTCCGCCAAGAAAGTCGGCCTCGCCGTCGCTGAGCGGGCCAAGGCCAAGGGCATTGAGGTTGTCGTGTTCGACCGTGGTGGCTACGTCTACCACGGCCGTGTGCAGGCTCTTGCCGAGGGCGCCCGTGAGGGCGGCCTGCAATTCTAAGGGAGGAGGAAACACAATGGCTAGATTTGAAAGAGAGCAGAGCGAGTACACCGAGAAGTTGGTCGCTCTGAACCGTGTCAGCAAGACCGTGAAGGGTGGCCGCGTGATGAAGTTCGCCGCCCTGATGGTTGTGGGTGACGAGAAGGGTAACGTGGGTTTCGGTACCGGTAAGGCTGCCGAAGTTCCCGAGGCCATTCGGAAGGGCATCGAGGATGCCAAGAAGAACATGACCAAGGTTACTCTGTCCGGCACCAGCATCCCCCACGAGGTCATCGGTGAGTTCGGCGCCGGCCGCGTGCTTCTGAAGCCCGCCGCCCCCGGTACCGGTATCATCGCCGGCGGCCCCGTCCGTGCCGTCATGGAGGCCGCTGGCATCCGTGACATCCGCGCCAAGTGCCTGCGCTCCAACAACCCCCAGAACGTGGTCTCCGCCACCTTCGAGGGCTTGAAGGCTCTGCGTGGCCCTGCCGAGGTCGCCAAGACCCGCGGCAAGAGCGTGGAAGAAATTTTGGGTTAAGGAGGCTTTTGAACAATGGCTAACATGAATATTAAGCTGGTCAAGAGCCTGAACGGTCGCATTGCCAAGCATAAGGCGACCGCCGAGGCCCTGGGCCTGCGTAAAATCGGCGATACCACCGTCCAGCCCGACAACGCGGCTACCCGCGGCAAGATCGCCCACATCGGTTACCTGCTCCAGGTTACCGAGGAAAAGTAAGGAGGCGCTGGAAATGAATCTGCATGAACTTTCTCCCGCCCCCGGCTCCAACCCCAAGGCCTATCGCAAGGGCCGGGGTCATGGCTCCGGGAACGGCAAGACCGCCGGCCGTGGTCACAAGGGTCAGAAGGCCCGCTCCGGCGGCGGCGTGCGTGTCGGCTTCGAAGGCGGCCAGATGCCTCTGGCTCGTCGTCTGCCCAAGCGCGGCTTTAACAACATTTTCGCCAAGCCCCTGGAGGCGATTAATCTCACCAGCTTGAATAAATTTGAGGACGGCGCTACCGTCAATGTCTGCGACTTGCTGGAAATGGGCATCCTTTCCAAGTGCGAGTACGGCGTGAAGGTGCTGGGTAATGGCGAGCTGACAAAGAAGCTCACTGTGCGTGCCACCGCTTTCTCCGCCTCTGCCAAGGAAAAAATTGAGAAGGCAGGCGGAAAGGCGGAGGTGGTCTAAGTGCTTGAGACCATCCGTAACGCTTGGAAAGTCCCTGAGCTGAAGAAGAAGATTCTCTTCACCATCTTCGCTCTGCTGGTATTCCGGGTGGGCGCAGTGATTCCTGTGCCGTACGTGAACACCGCAGCACTGTCCAGCTACCTGGACAATATGACCGGCACCATCTTTGAACTGATTAACGCCATGAGCGGCAACGCTTTTGCTATGGCAACCGTCTTTGCTCTGTCCATTCAGCCTTATATCAACAGCTCGATTATCATCCAGCTGCTGACCGTGGCCATCCCCGCCCTGGAGCGGATGGCCAAGGACGGTGGGGAAGAGGGCAAGAAGAAGATTGCTGCCATCACCCGTTATGCCACCGTGGCCATCGCCCTGTTGCAGGGCTTCGGCTACTTCACCCTGCTGCGGACCAACGGTCTGCTGAACACCGGCGATATGAACATGGTTTGGGTCGGCTTTGTTGTGGTTCTCTGCTTCACCGCCGGTTCCGCCTTCCTCATGTGGCTGGGTGAGCAGATTACCGAGTTCGGCATCGGAAATGGTATCTCCATCATCCTGTTTGCCGGTATCGTGGCCCGCATTCCCGCTGCTGTTATGAGCATGTACACCGGTGTGAAGGGCTGGCTCAACCGCCTGGATGCCGATACCATCACCGCCCTGGGCTGGGATGCCAATCAGATTGCCCACTACGAGAAGGGCCTGCTGCACCCCGCCATGGTTCCCGTGGTCATCATCGGTGCCCTGGCTCTGGTAGTATTCATCGTGTTCATTACCAATTCTGAGCGCCGTATCCCCGTCCAGTACGCCAAGCGTGTGGTGGGCCGGAAGATGTACGGCGGCCAGTCCA
>CAZHWK010000207.1:0-4084 GCA_964536405.1 uncultured Oscillospiraceae bacterium | reverse complement strand
GTCATGTCCCAGGAGATGCTGGAGGAGGCCCTCCTGGTCCCCAAGCAGGCCGTGGAGCTTGATATGACCTTCCAGAACATCATGTCGGTCAATGTGCCCCAGTACACCTTCCGCACCAAGACCGACGACCCCGGCGAGGTCTATCCCTATGGCTTTGCCACCACCTCGGGTGAGCTGGACGACGCCGTGGATGCCATGGCCGGGGTGCTGGGAGATATGCTCCGCCTGGCCCAGATTGAAAAAACCTCCCAGCTGCTGGCCGAGGAAATTGAAAAGACCCGGCGGCGTGTGAACGCCCTGGAATATGTCAAAATTCCTCAAATGCAGGAAACCATCAAGTATATCACCATGAAGCTGGACGAGAACGAGCGGGCCAATACCATTCGCCTGATGAAGGTGAAGGACATGATTTTAAAGCAGAATATTGAGGCCCAGCGCATGGCCAATGCCCGGGCCATTGAGGCCTTCGGCGGCCACCTGGAGGACCCGGAAGAGGTTTAAACGGATAAAAAAGAAGGACGCTCACTCGAGCGTCCTTCTTTTTTCATATTTTTTGAGGAGGTCCTCAATGGCCTCGTCGAAGAGGCGGGATTTGGGAATCCGAGTCTCTTCGGACAATTTTGTCAACTCTGGAATCAGTTCATTTTTTAAAGAGGAAGTAAATCGTGTGCGGTTTACCATTACAATTTCTGCCATGTATATCACCCTCTCATAGCATACTAATTGCATCATTGTAAAACAAGTGATTGAAAATGATTGCGTAATGATGTATTATGATGGTCAAAGGAGGGCTGAATATGCAAACACAAAAAATAACAGTAGAGTTTCCAACGGCTTTGCTGGAGCGGCTTGTCAAGGTGGCGGAACACAGTGGGGAAACACTTTCGGAATGTATGTCCCGTGTGCTGGCAGAATATGTTCTTAATTGGAATGAGCAGTAAAAGGCCCCCCTTCTCCAAATGTTTTGGAGGAGGGGGGCTTTTAATAAGGGGGCTGGGAAATGGCTCCCCTCCCTACATTCTCTCCACCAAGGCCCGGAGCAAATCGGCATGGGCCGCCTCCTCGGCGGCCAGCTCCCGATAGAGGGCGGCCAGACATTGGTCGGCCGTTTCCTCGGCAGCGGCCAGATAGGCGGCCGCCCCGTGCTGTTCCTCCCAAAACCGCTCCCGAATGGCACCCATCAGGCTTCCGCCCGGCTTGGGCATGGGGGTGTCGGGGAAAAACCGGATGCCCGAAATGAGGAAATAGGCCCCCGACAGCCGCTTGGCGTGTCGGTGTTCGTCGGCGGCAATGGCGGCCAGGGTCCGGGCCGAGGTTCCCCCTGCCCGGCGGGCCAAAGCTTGATAGGTTCTCCAATCCAGAAGCTCGTGGCGGATGTAAGCCTGTAACAGGGTGTTGTGGTCGCTGGCACTCAGACCCAGACAGGGCACATCCCCGGGATGAGGGTCGTCGTTGCCCAGGCAGTCGGCCTGGGGGCGGGGCGGAGCCGGAGCGGGTGTGAGGGTGGACACAGGGGCTGGCACAGGTGTGGACAGCGTGGTCCCCTCCGGGGGGAGAACCTGGATGGGACAGCCCTCCCGTTCCACGGGGGAAACCCTGGCCCAAACTCTGGCAAAGGTGTCCCGGTCACAGCCCAGCATACCCAACATGGGTGCTTGAGACTCTTGTTCCATAGAAATTCCTCCTAAAACAGAATGATACAGTCCATACTATGCTGTGGGAAACACGCTGGCCCCCTTGTGCAAGGAAAGGAAATATGGTAAAATGACAGGAAAAACGTCACTCTGTCCCGCTTCCGGCCACCCTGTGGGAAAGCGGGATGCGCCAAAGCCTTGCGGTCACGGCAGGCGCAAGGCCCTTTCTTATGCCGTTTCATCATGATAGTATCCTTGGCATAATCACAGCACGAAGGATAAAAGGAGATACCAATATGCTGGAAATCAGGAACCTTTGCTTCTGCGTGGAAGATGGGCAGGGCAGAAATGAAATCCTGCGCAACGTAAACCTCACCATTGAGGATGATAAATTTGTGGTGGTCACCGGCCCCAACGGCGGGGGAAAGACCACCCTGGCCAAGGCTATCATGGGCCTGGTGCGCCCCACCAGCGGCCAAATTTTGTGGAACGGCACCGACATTACCGGCCTGTCCATCACCGAGCGGGCCCGCCTGGGGGTCAGCTACGGCTTTCAGCAGCCCCCCCGGTTTAAGGGTATGAAGGTCCGTGACCTGCTGGCCCTGGCCGCCGGAAGCAGTACCCTCACCCGCAGCGAGGAGTGCCAGTACCTCAACAAGGTTGGCCTGTGTGCGGGGGACTATATCGACCGGGATGTGGATACCTCCCTTTCGGGGGGCGAGGTCAAGCGGATTGAAATCGCCACCATTCTGGCCCGAAAGGCCGGACTGATGATTTTTGACGAGCCCGAGGCGGGGATTGACCTGTGGAGCTTCGCCCGGCTGACTGATACCTTCCGCACCCTTCACGAAAAGCGGGAGGCCACCCTGCTTATCATCTCCCATCAGGAGCGGATTTTGGACCTGGCTGACGAGATTGTGATGATTTCGGGCGGCGAAGTGACGGCCCACGGCCCCAAGGATGAAATTTTCCCCACCATTTTGGCCAATACTGCCACCGGATGCAGTTTTTTGGGGGAGGAGAGCGAAAAATGAACCAGATTGAAACCAATTTGCTCAAGGCCATCGCCGATATTGAAAGCGTCCCCAAGGGGGCCTATAACATCCGCAAGAACGGCGGGCTGGAGGGCCGAAACAATACGGCCAATATCGAGATCCTGACCAAAACCGACGGGCACCCCGGCATTGACATCCATATTAAGCCCGGCACCAAGAACGAGTCGGTCCATATCCCTGTCCTGGTCACCGAAACCGGCATTGAAGACATGGTGTATAACGACTTCTTCATTGGCGAGGGCTGCGATGTGACCATCGTGGCCGGCTGCGGCATTCATAATACCGGAAGCGAGAAAAGCGAGCATGACGGCATCCATACCTTCTATGTGGGCAAGGGTGCCCGTGTTCGCTATGTGGAAAAGCACTACGGCGAAGGCCCCGGCACAGGCGAGCGGGTGCTGAACCCCCAAACCGTGGTCTATCTGGACGAGGGGGCCTTTATCGACCTGGAAACCGTCCAGCTCAAGGGTGTGGACTCCACCAAGCGGTACACCAAGGTGGTGGCCGGCAAGGACGCAGAGGTCGTGGTGACCGAGCGGCTGCTCACCCACGGCAAGCAGTATGCCGAAAGCGAGATGGACGTGATTCTGGACGGAGAGGGGGCCACCGGGCGCATCGTGTCCCGCAGTGTGGCCCAGGATTTTTCCGAGCAGGTCTTTTACCCCCGCATGGTGGGCAATGCGTCCTGCTTTGGCCACGTCCAGTGTGACTCCATTCTGATGGGCTGTGCCAAAATTAAATCCATCCCGGCCATTGATGCCCAGCATCCTGATGCCCAGCTGATCCACGAGGCCGCCATTGGCCGCATTGCCGGGGACCAGATTTTGAAATTGATGACCCTTGGATTGACCGAAGAGGAAGCGGAGGAAAAGATTCTCAATGGATTTTTGCAATAACTCTTTGATGGAAACCCTGCTCCACCGGCTTCAAAGCCAGAATAGCTATGCCAACTATAATGGCATTGAACTGATTTCCGGCGGTGAGGAGGGGGTCGTGGGCACCATGCCCGTTGGGCCCGATAAGCTAAATCCCAATGACACGGTACACGGCGGGGCGATTTTTACCCTGGCCGATACCGTTTCGGGCACCGCCGCCATAGCCTGCGGCCTGCTTCGTACCGGGTTGGATGTGGAGCAGCTTTCCTGCACCACGGTAGACGCATCCATCCACTACCTCAGGGCCGCCCGGGGGAGCAAGCTCACCTGCCGGGCCACACCCCGCAAGGTGGGGGGAACGTTGGCCGTCGTGGATGTCAGTATTCTGGACGACCAGGGTGTGGAAACCTGCTCGGGTACCTTCACCTTCATGTTTGTGGACCGAACCCGGTTTGTCAAATAAAGAAACATAGATAAAAAGGTTCCCCGGTACGAAGTACCGGGGAACCGTTTTTTGCGC
>CAZHWK010000206.1:0-4115 GCA_964536405.1 uncultured Oscillospiraceae bacterium | reverse complement strand
CTCCAAACCAAGCATGTTTCACAGAAAATCAGAATGCATGTGCAAAGTATCCAAGTAGGGGTTGACATTTTCTTGCAAATGTAGTAATTTATGCTTGTGACTTAAATAAATGTATTTTATAAAACTCAAATAAAATGTTTGACATAATAATTGATGGAGGGGTATGAAATGGGAAAAAGACCTGTCACGCTATGCACCTGCCAGTGGGCAGACCTGCCGATCGAGGAACTGTGTGCCCTGGCTGAAAAAATGGGCTACGATGGACTGGAATTGGCCTGCTGGGGCAACAACTTGGATTTGGACCGGGCCCTGGAGGATGAGAGCTATATTCCCTGGGTGCAGGAAACGCTGAAAAAGCACAACCTGATTTGCCGGGCACTGGCCACCCATATCATCGGCCAGTGTGTAGGCGATGCTCCTGACCCTCGCTTGAATAACTTTGCGCCCGCCGAGCTGGCCGACAAGCCCGAAGCCATCCGCCAGTGGGGTATTGATACCATGAAGAAGGCCGCTGTGGTAGCCGGGAAAATGGGAATCAAAATCCTCACCGGCTTTACCGGCTCCCCCATCTGGAAGTACCTGTATTCCTTCCCCCAGACCACAGAGCAGATGGTGGAGGAAGGCTTTGACCAGATTGTGGAGCTGTGGACCCCCATCCTCAACGAGTGCAAGAAAAACGATGTGAAGTTTGCCTTGGAGGTTCACCCAGGCGAAATTGCATTTGATTATTACTCCACCAAAAAGCTGCTGGAGAAGTTCAGCGACCGGCTGGAGTTCGGCCTCAACTTTGATCCCAGCCACCTGATTTGGCAGGGCATCAAGCCCCACCTCTTCCTCTCCGACTTCCGGGATCGCATCTATCACGTCCACATGAAGGATGCGGCTGTGACATTGGATGGGCGCAGCGGCCTGCTCGGTTCCCACATCGACTTTGGGGATCTGCGCCGGGGCTGGAATTTCCGTTCCCTGGGCCATGGCGATGTGGACTTTGAGTCCATCATCCGGGTGCTGAACGACATGCACTACGATGGCCCCCTCTCGGTGGAGTGGGAGGACAGCGGCATGGACCGCATTGACGGCGCAACCGAGGCCGCCGCTTTCGTGAAAAAAATTGACTTTAAGGCATCCGACTTTAAGTTTGACGAGGCCATTTCGAATTAAGAGGAAGCGTGGAGGATAGCCGCATAGGGCGGATCAGAGATTACGCAGACCGAAAAACAGGCCAGTGCGTACACTGGCGGTGTTTTCGGCGCAGTGATGACTTATCCACCCGGCCATGCGGTCAATCCACAGCGTGACATAAAGGAGGTACATATTCCATGGCAAAACAAATTCGTTACGGCATGGTGGGGGGCGACCTCCATGCATTCATCGGTGAAGTCCACCGAAAGGCGGCCAATTTTGATACCCGCTGTGAGTTGTTGGCCGGCTGTTTTAGCAATGTCCCCGAGTACCATGTGGAGGCTGCGGAGGCTTACTGCATCACCCCTGATCGCCGGTATGACACCTATCAGGAGATGGCCGAGAAGGAGGCCGCCCGAGAGGATGGTATTGACTTTGTCTCCATCTGCACCCCCAACTTCCTCCACTATGAGGTGGCAAAGGAATTTTTGCTCCACGGCATCAACGTGGTCTGTGAAAAGCCTCTGTGCTTTGAAGTGGAGCAGGCAGAGGAGCTCGAGCGCATTGCGAAGGAAAAGGGCCTGCTTTTCGCCATTACCTATACTTACACCGGCTATACCATGACAAAGGTCATGAAGGAAATGATTGCCGAGGGTAAGATTGGCGAGATCGCCGCCGTCAATGCCGAGTATGTTCAGGACTGGCTCATCAATGAGCTGGAGCCCGAGGAAGGGGCCCAGGAGAACCTGTCGGTCTGGCGAAAGGACCCCAAATTTTCCGGCATTTCCAATTGTGTGGGGGACATCGGCACCCATATGGAAAACTACATCCACTATGTCACCGGGATGAAGATCAAGCGTCTGGCCGCCACCACCAACTGCTACGGCAAGGCCCTGGACCTCAATGCTAACATTCTGGTGGAGTACGAAAACGGTGTCAATGGTGCCTACTGGTGCTCCCAGATCGCCGCAGGTCACCTCAACGGCCTGGTGGTGCGCATTTTCGGCTCCCAGGGTTCCTTGGAGTGGCAGCAGGAGCATCCCGACTATCTGCACTATACCCCCAAGGGTCAGCCCCCCCAGGTGCTGACCCGGGGCGCCGGGTATATCACCCAGGTCGCCGGGGCGGGCAGCCGTATCCCGGTAGGCCATCCTGAAGGCTTGTACATTGCCTTTGCCAACATCTACCGTGACTTCATTTCGGCGCTGATTGCCAAGAAACAGGGGCAGCCCCTGCAGTGCCCGGACTTCCCCAGCGTAAGCGACGGTGTCTCCGGCGTCAAATTCATCCACGCTGTGGTGGACAGTGCTAAGCATGGCTCCCAGTGGATTGATCTGTAAGGCCAACGGACACTCTTTCCATGTATTGGACGGGGGCCGCTAGGCCTGCCGGAAAATAAAGGAGGCTCTGCATGAAAAAGCGTGTGGGACTTCCAAAACAATTTAAGGGAGGAACTTTGAATGAAAAAGCGTCTTGCATTTATCCTCGCTGCTGTCCTCAGCCTCAGCCTGACCGCCTGTGGCGGCGGTGACAAACCCAGCGACCAACCCTCCGAACAGCCCGACGGCACCGCCAAGGGCGAAATTGCCATCCTCGTCCCCAATGCCGACCACGGCTGGACCGGTGCCGTGATGACCTATGCCGAGGCCAAGGCCGAAGAGATTAACAAGGCTGGCACTCATTCCGCCAAGGTGATTACCTCCACCGATGCCGCCAACCAGATTTCCCAGGTCGAGGACCTGATTGAGAATAAGTCCGCCGGTGCCGTGGTCATCCTCCCCCAGGACAACACCCTGGAGGCTACGATGAAGAAGCTGGCCGAAAGCGGCATTCCCTTTGTTATGTTTGACCGTGTGATCGACTCGGTTGCCTCCTCGGCCGTGGCCTCTGTCAAGGGCGACAACGAGGGCATTGGTGCTGCCACTGCCGAGCGGTTCATCGAAGCCGGCATGAAGCCCGGCGACAGCATTCTCATCATGCCGGGCGACAACTCCTCGGTGCCCGAAATGCGCAACAACGGCTTTTTCAACACCTTGAAGGCAAACGGCTGGACCGATGAAGACATCGCTGCCATCAAGTCCACCGCCTATACAGGCTGGAGCCGCAGCGAAGGCAAGAAGCTGTTCACCGAGTGGCTAGAAACTTCCACTGTGGAAGAGATTACCGCCACCAAGTGGATTTTTACCCACGATGATGAAATCGGCATGGGCATCCTGGAAGCTCTGAAGAGTTCCGACATTGACGAGGGCAAGAAGGCCGCTTTCCTGGATGCCGGAGTGCACCTGGCCTCCTCCTCCGGCCTGAACGAAATGTACAGCGTCCTGAGCGGGATTCATCAGAAGGATTACACCGTTGAGGTGGCCAAGCTGGCCGACCTGTTCTCGGTCACCTATGACCCCGCCATGATCCAGACCGCCGTGCAGGACATGGTTGACAGCCTGGAGGGCAAGAGCGTTGCACAGGAGCATGTGATTGCCGTTTCGGTGGTAGATGCTTCCAATGTCCAGGATTTCCAGGGCTTTGGTGACGCCGTTTCCAAGTAACTCATACACACTGGAGGGCTCGCAGGCGCTTCTGCGCCTGCGAGCCTTCTCACCGAAAGGAAGAGGAGGTTAGACATGGAGCTGCTTAAGATGACCGACATCTCCAAAAGCTTTTTTGGAGTTACGGTACTCAATCATGTCGATTTCAGCCTGGAGGCGGGGGAAGTACACGCCCTGTTGGGCGAAAACGGCGCAGGGAAATCTACCCTGATGAACCTTCTGGCGGGGGTACACACCCGGGATTCGGGGACCATTTTATTTGATGGAAAACCCCTGGAACACACCAGCATCTCGGCTGCGGAAAAGGCCGGCATCGCCTTCGTCCATCAAGAACTCAATTTGTTCAACGATTTGACGGTCTATGAAAACATCTTTTTGTGCAAGGAAATTACCCACAGATGCGGCACGCTGAACAAGCGGGCCATGATTGAAAAGACCCGGGAGCTGTTT
>CAZHWK010000205.1:0-4143 GCA_964536405.1 uncultured Oscillospiraceae bacterium | reverse complement strand
AAAGTCGCTGTGCCTGGAATTTTGAGCAAAAATTTGGTCAGACAAGCTATTTTTTGCAGGAATCCTTGGCGGATTCCAAGTAAAAATAGTAATATATGGCAAAATTTTTGCCAAAAGAACGGGTGCATGGACTTTTCAGACAGGCTCTAGTACAGCTCTTTGTAAATTTTCAAGACACGCTGCTCATCCAGAGGGACAAAGTTGTTGGCCATCAGGCGGCCCTGCTTGGTCATCACGGCATCGGTGAACACAGGCAGATCAGCCTCGGTCACCCCGTACTCCCGTAAGGGCTTCTTGGGTAAAATCTGATTGAGCAGCTCTTCCAGCTTGTCATACACCTGAGTGGTCTCACAGCCCAGCAGGTCGGCCAGGTAGGCATTCATCAGGGCAATTTCCCCGTCCTGCTTGATCTCCATGTAGTTCTTCAGCACCCCGGTGAACATGGCATAGTTGCTCTCGCCATGGGGGACATGATAGGTCCCGCCCAGGGGATAGCTCATGGCATGGACAGCGGCGCACCCGGCCGTTCCGAAGGAGATACCGGCATAGTTGCTGGCAATGAGGAAGTCCTCCATCAGGCCCTTGACGGCCTCTTTCCCCTCTTTCACGATGGTCTGGTAACCCTTGATAATCATCTCAATGGCCCGATAGCCAAACAGCTTGGTATAGGGGGTGGCCTTCGGGGACAGGCTGGACTCCACTGCGTGGACCAGCGCATCAATGGAGCTGGTGGCAAACACGGGGAAAGGCAGGCTTTCCAGCAGCTCGGGAATTAGCACGGCGTGGTCGGCAAACATAGCCCCCGAGGCCAGCCCCATCTTGGTGCCAATGCGGGTCCGGTTCACGATGGAAATGTTGGTCACTTCACTGCCGGTTCCGCAGGTGGTGGGAATGATGATCAGCTCATACTTTTTGGTCAAGCTGGCTACGTTGTCATACAGGGTATCCACCGGCCCGCCATCGGAAACAGCCAGCACCTTAGCAATGTCAATGACAGTGCCGCCGCCGATGGCAACAATCCGGTTGCAGCCTGTTTTGGCCGCATCGGCAATGATGGCATCCACCATGACGTCGGTGGGTTCCCCAGCACCGTACTTCTCCTGGAAAATGGTCTTCACCGGCAGGCCAAGCTTGCCAAAGCAAGGATTGTAAATATATTCGTTGGTCAACACCAGGTCGTTGGGGCCAAGCTGAAACTCCTGGGCAAATTCTGCGCAGGTCCCAAATCGGTGAAGGTCGGATTTCAGAATGAGTTCTTTCATGCGGGGATGTCCTCCTTATGACAATGCAGTTGTTTTCTCTATGCTTCTTCCCTTGGCAGGAAGGGACGCCTAATCGTTAGGCCACCTCGGCCTTTTGCTTTTTTTCGCTGTAAAACTTCAGCAGCAGATGCAGAATAATACCCACGGCCAGGCCCCAGGCAGCGCCCCGAGTGGCCAGAACAGCACCCATCACGCCGCAGATGCCCCGGTCCAGATCGGTCTTACACATGCTCATGGCCAGCCGAGTGCAGATGTAGCCCTGGACCAACAGGGTCAAGGACAATGCCACAGGAAGCACCGGGGTAAGCAGAGAGGACAGCGGAATCAGAGATACGGCAATGAAGGTCGAAATACGGAAGGTACCAAAGCCGGAATACACAGACTCCATGGCCTCAGGGCCCTCTTTATACCGCTGGGATACAGCGGCAGTCACAGCCGCCCACAGGGGGCCACACAGCTGGGTATAGGGGGCAATCAGAGCCATACCCACATTGCGGATACCGCTGACCAGGTTGGAGCGGTTGGCATTAAAGTCAATTTTCTCATCGGGGCGAGCCTCGTCAGCCTCTTCAATGAGGGACTCGGAGGTCACGAAGTCGCCAAAGGCGATGATGTAGGCGACAACGGCCATGGGAATGGCCTTCACCCAGACATCAATACTGGGCCAACCGATACCAAAGGGGGACACCTCACGGATAAGTCCGGCAAAATCGGGAATCATGATGATGGAGCCAAGTTCAATGGTAGGCCAGGGCAGCTCACCCACAATAGGTCCAAGGATAACGGCCACAAAAATAGCAGGCAACATACCGTACTTACCCAGAGAGTTCCAGAACTTGCTCTTGCTGCGCATAAAGCTGAACTGTGGGGAAAACAGGCAGAAAAAGGCGATAATGACGCCCACTGTGATGGCGATGGGATATCCCCCAAACCGGCCGCCAGTCTTCATTTCGCCAATAACAGCAGCGATGCCGCCACCGAGCAGGATACCAGCCTTCACAGAGTTGGGAACAATCTTTACAACCTTAGAACCCAGGCCGGTTATACCAAAAATCAGGAAAATTAGGCCGACCTCAATTTGCAGGGCAATCAGCATCTGGGTTCTGGCAGGGCCGATTTCGGCCTGTGTCAAAAACGCAGTAACCAGAGGAACCGCAGGAGTAATCCAGCCGGGAACCACCGGGTCGCCCAGTAAAACGTGCAGGCAGTAGCCAAAGCCGTTGATGATAACCATGGATAGCGCCAGCTCATAGGATACGCCCAGCACCTCAGTTAAAACGGGAATCGCACCCAAACAGGTCGCACACATCAGCAAAGCCTGCCCCATTTCAGGGAAAGACCAGGCGTAATGGACGAAGGGCAGCCGGATTGTAAAAATACCCATTTTCCATCCGGGCTGCTGCTCACCATAAGCTCTCTTATAGACTTGCATAAATCTCCACCTTTCTCACATTCGATGCACCAACTCCTCTGCCATAGGGCAGAGTTTTCTCCCCCTGTCCCCGGGAGAATGGGGCAGGTATGCCGGGAGGCAGGCTGACTAGTCTCTCCTCAAGTCAAGCCCGTGCTGTTTCGAAGTCCTTCGAGCGCTCTATGTTTCGATTATATTGAGCAAATGTTCAAAGTAAATATCTATCCCAGCTTTTCGTAAGCTTCGCCAGAAATCTGGATTGCTTTTTGTCCATTTTGATTGTGTCGTTTGCCCATTTTTTGCCTTGCTTTTATTCATTTTTGACCGTTTCGGTGTTAAAACGGTCCCTCCTGTTGCAAAAGCGCAACAGGAGGGACCGTTTGGCAACTTGGTATTATGTATTTTTCCTGTCTATCAATGGCTTTAGCCTGTTTCGGGCCTTTTGATTCCCCTATTGTAAAAATGCAACTTGTTTCATTTTTGCAACAACTCGTTTTCTTCCATTCTTTTCCTTTTTCTAACAAAGGTCGAGGGGTCCATTCCTAAGCTTTTAGCTGCATCACGGACATTGCCATATTTCTGATAGGCGCTTCGAATGTACTTCAATTCCAGCTCTTCCACCTTTTGGCGCAGGTCCACAGGCCCGGAAAAAATCTCCACATCCCGCCGGGTGACCTGCACTTCATTCCGGATCGACAAATGGCGCAGCTCAATATTCTCGTCCCCGCACAAAATCATGGCCCGCTCCACCACATTGCTAAGTTCCCGCAGATTGCCCGGCCAGTCATATTGGCAAAGAGCCAGTAGTGCTTGCTTGGTAAAGCGCTTCTTCTGCCGGTATTTTTTATTTAGCTGGGCACACATTTCATATACCAAAGGCAGGATATCCTCCCGCCGTTCCCGCAGGGGCAGTACCCGGATGGGAAAAACATTGAGGCGGTAATACAAATCTTCCCGAAAAAGCCGCTGATCCACCATACTTTTCAAATCCCGGCTGGTACTGGCCAGAATACGCACATCGGCTGGCACCGCCTCCATAGAGCCAACCCGCTCCAGCTGGCGGGTCTGCATAAACCGCACCAGACGGGTCTGAACATCGGCGGATAATTCGCTTACCTCAGATAAAAAGACCGTTCCCCCATTGGCAAGCTCCAGAAGGCCTCGGCTCCCCTCCTCGGTCCGCTCCCCCGGGGCATAGCCAAATAGCTCACCCTCCAGGGTTCCCGGGGCATAGGAGGAGCAGTTGATTTCCACAAACCGCTCCTTCTTGCGTCGGCTTTTGGCCGCAATATATTGGGCCAGCTGACGTTTGCCGGCTCCGCTTTCCCCCACCAAAAGGACGGTGGCGTCCAGGCCTGCCACCTTGTCCACAATCCGAAGCACTTCCCGCATAGCTGGGTCCTGGGCTACAATCCCCCGTGAGCCTGTCATTTGCCTGCGCCATCACATGATTCGCAACCTGTTGCAATT
>CAZHWK010000204.1:0-4152 GCA_964536405.1 uncultured Oscillospiraceae bacterium | reverse complement strand
CAGTTCCCGGGGGTTCAGACTGCCCCCCCGGTCGGCCCGCTCCAAGCTGGAGGCCACAGGCCGCACCCCGGACAAGGAGGGCGACCCCCGCAGGGTGAGCATCCCTAGGGCGGCGGTGGTCTCGTCCAAAGCCCGCTGTACATCGTCGGGGTCGGTCATGGGCCGAAGGGCGGCGCACCGCTGCTTCCCCTCCACCGTTACCGCCTCGTGGGCCAGAAGGTCCAGCACCTTGGGCAATTCCAGGGTTTGAATAGATTTCTCAAATAAATCGGTCATGGATTGATACCTCGCACATGGGTAAAATGGATGCACGGCGGCCCGCAGGTTGCAGGCCGCCGTGCCGAAGTTTCTCTCTTACAGCACCAAAGACGGAGCGGTATACACCCGGGCCGCCATCTCGCTGTCCAGCATATACAGGGCCTTGGCATCGCTGCCGAAAAGGTCCCACTTCTTCATCAGGTCCTCGGCGTTTTTCTCCTCCTCACCCTGCTCCTTCACAAACCAGTCCAAGAACTGCATGGTGCGGAAGTCCTTCACAGAATAGGCCGCATCATAGATGTCGTGAATGAGGCTGGTGACATACTGCTCGTGGGTCAGCCCGGCCGCCAGCACCTGCTTGGCGTCGGCAAAGTCCTGGTCGGGCTTCTCGATGGCTTCCAGCTCGGGTTTGGCGCCGTTATTCTGGAGGTACTTCAAGAAGAGCATGGCATGGTCCCGCTCTTCCTGGGCCTGAATGTTGTACCAATTGGCAAAGCCGCTCAGACCCTGCTCCTCAAACCAGTTGGCAAAACCGAGATACAGATAAGCGGAATAGAACTCCTTATTGACCTGAGTATTGATGAGGGTGCTGATTTTAATATCTAACATAATAAATTACCCCTTTCAGTTTGAAACGATAGCCCCATTATACATAGTTTTCTTCCCTGGGGCAAGTCCAAGATTGGGATTTCCCGGCCTTCCTGCTCAAAGGGTATCCTCCACCAGGCGGCATTCCAGGCTTACCACCGCCCGGCCCCCCACCTGCACCTTGGCTCCATCCTCCGCTAACTCCAATCGGCTCAAGATCTCCGAGGGCTTGCCCATCTTCTCCCCCTGCAAAAAACGGTTTTCCACTCCCGGGATAACCTTCCCACAGCGGTATAGGTAATAAGTCAGGGCCCCGTTTGAAGTCCCGGTGGCGGCCTCCTCAGGGATGGCGTACAGGGGGGCAAAGTTGCGGCAGTGGCAGGTGGCTTCCCCGTCCAGGCTGGGCCAGAACATATGAACCCCCACCACCCCATATTTTTGGGACAGTTCAGTAACCTTCCCCTCATCCTGCACCGCCCGCTCCAAGACCTGGGCATTCTTCACAGGAAGCAAAATATCGCACAGCCCGGTACTCACCACCCGTGGCTCATACCCCTCGGGCTTATCGGCGGGGGACAGGCCGTAGGCGGCATAAAGCTCGGCCCCTTCTTCTTCAGAAAAGCTCCGCCCTTCCACTGGAGGGGCCATGTCCATCCACACGGCTTGCTCGGTCACTTCCACCCAAATATCACCCGACATGGTTTTGACCGGGTACTTCCCCGGCACCAATCCCCCCTTTTCCCGTAGGGCGGTAAAGGCAGCGATGGTGGCGTGGCCGCACAGCTCCACCTCGGTGTTGGGGGTGAAGTAACGCAGATGAAACCCGCCCAGTCCCAGGGGCTTCACAAACACGGTCTCCGAGTGCTTGAGTTCCCCGCTGAGGGCCAGCATGGTCTCCTCCGAGGGGAACTCCTCCTCGTGCCCCAGCAGGGCCACCCCGGCTTGGTTGCCGGAAAATCTTTGGGTGGTAAAGGCGTCCACAATATACAGCTTCATGCTTTTGCTCCCTTCCGGTTCTTCTAAGGCCCAGTATAGCATAAAACCATTCGCCTTTTTTCACAGTTTTCAACGGTCACCTTTGTACCTTTCTCCAAAGTTAAAAAATTTCCTCCTTTTTCGTCCCAAAACATGGGCTTCAAACGTTAATAGAGTAAAGATGCAACGCAGCCTCCAACATAAAACACGAAGGATACCATAACCCTTACCCGATTTCCCCCTACAAAACCGAAGCAGGAAGCTGGCCCATCTCGGGAACGATTAACCCAAACACCGGTAAATCCTTTCATTGCCCCCAGCCTTCGAAAGAAAGAAACGGAGGATTACATGCAGACGAAACGCTTACAATCCACAGCATGAGAAATATGACACAACCGTACGCAACGAATGGAGGTATCTTATGATGAAACCGCTTAAAAATATTCTGTCTGTTCTTCTGGCTCTTACCATTTTATCTTCCGCTTTTGTCCTGGCTACAAACACCCCTCCTCCCCCGACGGCTCCCGAAACAATTACAATTGTCAGGGACAAGGGGGTAAGTCAGGAGGTAATTGCGTCAGAGAACGCCACCGAAGTCTTCCTCCCCGCCTCCTTTGGATACCGAGTGCCCGAAAATGCCTGCGAAGCGGAAAACAGCGAATTCGCAAAGCTGCTTTTCCCTCATGCCACAACAACGGTAAGCAAAGCCGCAAGTGCCCAGACCATGAAAGCAGAACAGGCCACGGAAATTTTCATGGAGCCTGTGCGAATCGATGACAGCACCTATGAATATTACGATGACGAGGGTGTTTTGTTCGGAACACTAGTCCTGCCCGACAACACAAGCACAACACTGTCAATTTCCAATACAAGGGCAGAGGTCTATACCTTTGATTGGACCATTCCGGCCAACTCCTATACCCACGGCGATATCGCCCTTGATGCGGCAGGATCGGCGGCTGAAATCCATCATTCGGCAATTTGCTTCGGCGACACCTCTACATATGTTGGCTATTACACCCCCAACAATAGCACCTATCACTGGCTTAACCCGCCCTCCGCCACCAAATTGGAAGGGTATTTTATCCTGGCTGATTCCCAGTCGGTTCATTTTGCACTCAAAAATGCTTCCAATCAGCCCG
This sequence comes from uncultured Oscillospiraceae bacterium, assembly GCA_964536405.1. Lineage (GTDB taxonomy): Bacteria > Bacillota > Clostridia > Oscillospirales > Oscillospiraceae > JAHHSE01. Next base: position 1,189 of record CAZHWK010000204.1, on the reverse strand, counting down.
GCACTTATACCGGTGGATATTGGACGCAATTCTAAGTACGGTTTCCTTCTCTCCGAGGATCTGTTCTTTGACAATCTGTTTCGTATGGCCGAATGCATAGAACGCCTTCCACCCAACCTGCATCCCCGGCACAACAAAAGCCCCTGGCAGATCAATGATCTGCCAGGGGCTTTTTCACAGCTTAATCTGTTTATAAAAGTCCAGGGTGCGAAAGCCCCGCTCCAGCTGGACGGCCAAAAAGGCTTCGCAGGCGTGGCCCATCCCCTCCAAGGCCCCCTCACTCAACTGGAAGGAAAAAAGCCGTTTGGGGTCGCCGTAGGCCACATGGCGCATGGCCTCCACCGCAGCCGGGGTCAAGGGAAGGGATATTCCCTCCCCCACCTCGCCCCGGCAGAACGCACAGTGAAGCACCCCCTCCCGGGTGTGAAAGGCGGGCTTCTCAGGCTGTGCCCCACAGACGGCACAGGCGTCCAGCATGGGTTCATACCCCGCCAGACAGGCCACCTTCAGCTCGAAGGCCGCCTTGACAAGGGCCTGCGGCTTGCCCAGCTTGTCCAGGGCGTACAGGCTGTTGAGCAGAAGGGACAAAAGCTCCCCCTGAAAGACCTCCTCCTGGGCTACATTCTCGCAGACCTCGGCGAAGTAGGACCCCAGGGCCAGAAGCTCCACATCCCCCTTCACCTGCCAAAACTGGTTCAGGGAACTGGCCTCATTGACGGTATAATAGTCCTTATACTCAAAAAGGGTCAGCTCGGAATAGGTGAGCAGCTGGCAGGCGGCGGCCAGTCGGCTGCCCTTTCGGCGCACCCCCCGGGCCTTGGCCGTCACCTTTCCCTCAGGGGTAAGCAGGGTTAAAATCTTGTCAGCCTCTTTGTAATTGACCTCCCGGAGTACAATCCCCCGGGTGACCGAATTACTCATCCTTATAGCCCAGATTGTGGACCATATTCAGATTGTCCCGCCAGTTTGCCTTGACCTTCACCCAAGTTTCCAGATAGACCTTGCCCCCCATGAAATGCTCCATGTCCTGCCGGGCCTGGGTGGAGATTTTGCGCAGCATGGCCCCCTGCTTGCCGATGATGATGCCCTTGTGTGAGTCCTTCTCGCAGAAGATGGTGGCGTGTACGTCGATGATGCCGCTGTCCTCCCGCTCGGAGAACTTGGTGATTTCCACCGCCGTGCCGTGGGG
>CAZHWK010000203.1:0-4170 GCA_964536405.1 uncultured Oscillospiraceae bacterium | reverse complement strand
CGAAGCCCAGCGAAGCGGGTTCGGCTGGGAGAGGAGGAGCAAGGGAGCGTAGTGTGGAATGCCCTTCCAGGCGTTCCACATGGAGCGGACTTTGCGACGACGATGCGGGGCGGTGAATAGGACACTAGTACCCCCGAGTGTTCGCCCCATTTTCTTTGGAAATCCAAAAGGCTTTTCTTTTCGGAAAAAGAAAAGTCGTTTGGCCCCCTGTGGCGGGGCCGCCACACGTTCCTCGACCCCCGCAGGGGTCGAAAGCCCCTCACGGCCCGCAGGCCGTGCTTCTTAGCGGTTGACCTCCCGCACATCGGTACGGCAGAGCAGGTAATCCACCGACACCTTATAATAATCTGCCAGGGCAATCAAATGTCTGGTCGGGGGCAAGGCCTCGGTAATCTCTAGCCGCTGATAATTTCGGGTTTCTACTCCCAATATCTCTGCAACCTGTGCCTGTGTCAAATTTCCCTCATTCCGAAGTTCTTTGAGCCGCTCTTTTATCATCTTCAAATCTCCTGTCCCCCTATTGACACGACGATTTTTATCGCATATAATAAGTACGATAAAAATCATCATATTTGGAGGGGTTGCTATGTACGATACTCTGGATGAAGTATACCACCATTTTGTAGTGGAGAAAAACCGGGATGCCTTTCCCGAGGAAACCGAGCACTATGAACGTTTTTTCCAGAGGGCCGACATGGACCTCTGCGACGCCAAGGAAACGCTGGTCAACAACGCCGGGCTGACCGGCTTTCGGGAAGGGCTGCGTCTGGGGCTTTTGCTGGCCCGGGAATTACCGCTGTAAATACTCGCTGGCCCGGTACTGGATGGCCTCGGCCAGATGGTGAACCTCAATCTCCTTGGCCCCGTCCAAATCGGCAATGGTACGGGCCACCCGCAGGATGCGGTCATAGCTGCGGGCAGTCAGGCCCATACGCTCATAGGCCCCCTTCATGACCTCCTGGCAGGTTTCATCCAACTTACAGTGGGCGGCGATGGCATTGGTATCCATGCGGGCATTACAATCGGGGCCATTGGGGCCGAAGCGGGCGGTTTGAATGGCCCGGGCCTCGTCCACACGGGCCTTAATCTGGGCCGAGGTTTCCCCCCGGCGTGGCTTTTGGGCCAGCTCGTCAAATTCCAGGGCGGGCACCTCCACATACAGGTCCACCCGGTCCAGCAGGGGGCCGGAAAGCTTACCCAGATACTTTTCCACGTCCTGGGGCCGACAGCTGCACCGCCCGGAGGGATGGCCAAACCAGCCACATTTACAGGGGTTCATGGCGGCCACCAGCATGAAGTCGGCGGGAAAGCTTTCGCTCCCGGCCGAGCGGGAGATGTGGACCCGTCCCTCCTCCATGGGCTGGCGGAGCACCTCCAGCACATCCTTATGAAACTCGGGCAGCTCGTCCAAAAAGAGGACCCCATGGTGAGCCAGGGAGATTTCCCCCGGCCGGGGCAGAGGGGTGCCGCCCCCCGCCATCCCCATGGCTGAAATGGTATGGTGGGGACTGCGGAAGGGCCTTTTGGTCAGCATGGGCTGCTCCTTGGAGGTCATGCCCTGGACCGAATAGATTTCGGTGGCCTCCAATGCCTCCCGCCGGGTCATACCGGGGAGGATGGAGGGCAGGCGGCGGGCCAGCATGCTCTTGCCCGAGCCGGGCGGGCCAATCATACAGATATTATGCCCCCCGGCAGCAGCAATTTCCAAGGCCCGCTTCACATTGTCCTGACCCTTTACATCGGCAAAGTCGGCCACTTCCTCCTCCCTGCCGGTTCCGGTCCAGAGGGGGGCCGGTTCCAGCTTGCTCTGGCCCCGCAGGTGGGCCACCAGCTCCCCCACATCGTGGACGGGGTAGACGGTCAGCCCCCCCGCCAGGGTGGCTTCGGCGGCGTTGTCGGCGGGGACGAAGAGGGTGTGAAGGCCCGATCGCCCGGCGGCCAGAGCCATGGGGAGCATCCCGGCCACCGGGCGCACCGCCCCGGCCAGAGAGAGCTCCCCCACGAAGGCACAGCCCTGGCTGTCAAATTTCAGCTCCCCGGCGGCACCCAAAATGGCCACCAGGATGGGCAGGTCATAGACCGTGCCCGCCTTACGCAAATCGGCGGGGGCCAGATTGACGGTAATCCGGGACACCGGGAAGGAAAAGCCACTGTTTTTAATGGCCGAACGGACCCGCTCCCGGGCCTCCTTGATGGCGGTATCCCCAAGGCCCACCACATCAAAGGCGGGCAGGCCCCCGGAAATGTCGCACTCGGCGGTGACACCATAGCCGGTTACCCCCCGCAACCCCAGAGAGTTTACCTTATATAACATACAATCCCCCCTGGGCAGAGTTTCAAGAAAGAGCAAATCGTGCCATCTAAAACGGTAAAATAACTGTCTTGCAGGTAATATACCACAAATGCGAAGCATTTCGTGGTATATTGGCATCTTTTTCGGTTCTTTCCGTAGGAAAGGAGCAAATCGTGCCATAAAGTAAGTATGGTAAAATAATTGCTTTGCAGTTGATATACCACAAATGCGAAGCATTTCGTGGTATATTGGCATCGTTTGCGGTTCTTTCCGCAGGAAAGGAGCAAATCGTGCCATAAAGTAAGTATGGTAAAATGATTGCTTTGCAATCATTTTACCATAGCCCACCGCAAAATACCACCACCAAGAAGGGATTGGCCTGCAAAACGGTATAGGATGAGGACCTCAGACGGGGCCCCCGCCTTTTTGCACAAGTTTCTCCCCTCCCTTTTGTATTTTCCTACAAAGATAAATTTTTTTGCAAAAACCTGTCACAAATCCACCGTGTATTTCGTTATGGTAAATAGAAAGATGACGGAGTCAGGCCTTTGGCCCGAAATTTTGTTTGTCCCAAAAGGGCACCAGGGAGGAATCTGTATGAAACGATATCTGCTTCCCCTATTGTGTTTGGGCCTTCTTTTGGCCGGCGGCTGCCACCTGGTAAAGCCCGAGCAAGCACCGGGCACCGCCCTGCTGAGTGCCCTTTTCACCTCCAACCCGGAGGGGCGTTGGGACACCCTTCAGGCCGCCGGACAGGAGGGGGCCGCCGAAGCGGGGGACGGGTATCTGGCCCCCTTTGCAGAGCTGTGTACAGAAGATGGGCTGGCCTGCCTGACCGCCAACCGCATTCCCACCCGCCTGGATGAAATGGCGGCCATGCACGGCTGTGTCCTCACCCCGAAAAAAATCCGCCTGTCCGACCCCGACGAAGGGGGACAGGCCCCCTTTACCGTGACGGCCCAGGCCGCCCGGGAGGGGAAGGTTCTGGGCTCCTTTACCCTGAACGGCACGCTGGGGCTTCGGACCGTGGAGGACCGGGCACTGGTGGATTCCATTTGGGTGGAGGATTGGAGCGGTCTTTACACTTGGGCCGAACCGGCCCTTTTTCCCTCCCTGGATGAGCTGGCGGCCTGTGTGCTGGACGTGGACGGCAATGAATTTGAACGGCTTCCCCTGTCCGATCGGATTTGCTATGCCTCGTACAATGCCGAATGGAGGTATTTTCAGTTTACCCTGGTGGAGCAGGAGGGAAGGCGGTATTGTGTCCGCAATCAGTCTGAAAAAGTTGGCTTTACCACACAGGACGGGACGGAGGTTGCACAATACGCAACCTACACCCCTGCACCGGTGTCCTTTGCCTTTTCCCCTTTCCCCATGGAAAACATGGACGGATACAAGCCCGTTTTATTCTCTTCTGCCTATTTATACATCAAGGCATAGGGCCGGGCGGCCCCGTGGAGAAGGCGGGGTCGCCGTCAAGCAGCTCCTCCACTACCTAGAGGATGGTCCGTTTATTTGGGCACACCCCACCCCCGGTGTTACTGCGGTACTACCGGGGGTGGGCCTTTGTTGTTTCTCGGTCTTTCCTTTGCCTCATTTGGCCTGCGGCCCACCCCTCGGATGGGGGTTGGACCGCAAAATTTTCCCCTCCCCTTTGGCCCTTTTTCCCCGCAAAAGGAACCCGTTTTGGGTTTCGACATTCTGTTGTTAAATTTTTGCTAATTTCCATGATTTTCGGTTTACAACCCCTAGTCAAAAGTGATATAGTATTGGATGCAAACGTACCCCATAAAAAGGAGGAGCAAGTAAACATGGCAAGAAAAATGAAGTCCATGGACGGTAACACTGCGGCCGCACACGTGTCGTATGCGTTTACC
>CAZHWK010000202.1:0-4170 GCA_964536405.1 uncultured Oscillospiraceae bacterium | reverse complement strand
AACTCCCCCCTGCGGCGGGGCCACACATTTTCTCCCCTCACAATTGGGCACAACGAAAAGAGAGCATCCCTTTCGGGATGCTCTCTTTCATTTCACTCTTACTGAGCGGCCTTAGCAGCCTTGATGGCCTCAATGAGCATGGGGGTGACCTTATACAGGTCGCCCACGATGCCATAAGAAGCAACGTCAAAGATGGGGGCCGAATCGTTCTTGTTCACGGCAATGATGCACTCGGAGTCCTGCATACCGGCCAGGTGCTGGATAGCACCGGAGATACCCAGAGCCACGTAGATGCGGGGATGCACGGTCTTGCCGGTCTGACCAACCTGCTGGTTGGCATCGACCCAGCCGGCATCCACGCAGGCACGGGAGGAACCGACCACGCCGCCCAGGACGTCAGCCAGCTCCTGAGCCAGCTTCAAGCCGCCCTGCACGTCTTTGCTGATACCACGGCCCACGGAAACCACCACGTCAGCGCCGATGATATCCACCAGCTGCTTGGCGGCCTTCTTGACCTCCAGCACATCCACATGGATGTCGGAAGCGTCCAGGTTGACAGCCACGTTCTCCACGGCCACCTTGGCAGCCTGGGCCTCGTCGAAGGCCTGGGTGGCCATAACGCCGGGACGAACGGTGGACATCTGGGGACGGAAGCGGGGGCAGATAATGGTGGCCATCAGGTGGCCGCCAAAGGCGGGACGGGTCATCTTCAGATTAGTGTTAATCTCGAAGGCGGTGTTGTCCACGTCGATGGTGGAGGTGGTCTTCAAGAAGGCCTTGTACTTCTCCACGTCCACGTCCAGGTGGGTACAGTCGGCGGTCAGGCCGGTGTGCAGACGGGCGGCACACCGGGGGCCCAGGTCACGGCCGATGTTGGTAGCCCCGATAAGGAAAATCTCGGGCTTCTTATCCTCCACCAGCTCGCAAATCACCTTGGTGTAAGCGTCGGTGGTGTACACGTCCAGAAGCTCGTGGTTGCAGTAGTAGACCTTGTCGGCACCATAGCCGCCCAGAGCCTTGAGGTAATCCTCCTTGATGTCCTTACCCAGGACAACGCCGCACAGCTCCACACCCAGGTCGTTGGCCAGCTTGCGGCCCTCGCTGAGAAGCTGGTAGCTGGTGGACATGATCACGCCTTCACGCTGTTCACAAAATACCCATACGCCCTTGAAGGCGGCGGTGTCTTTACTATCAAAAGCCATTATATTGCTCTCCTTTCGATCAGATGATGTGCTTGTCATTGAGGATGGAAACCAGCTTTTCGCAAGAGGCCTTGTCGGCACCCTCCATCATCATGCCAGCGCCCTTCACCGGGGGGGAGAAGGACTTGTACACGTTGGTGGGGGAACCCTTCAAACCAATGGTATCCACGTCAATGAGCTCATCATCCTTGAGGGTCTCGTAGTCAAACACGGACAGGGGCTTCTGGTAGCACTCCATAATGCCGCTCACGCTCATGTAGCGGGCCTCGCTGAGCTCCTTCAGGCAGGTGATGAGGCAGGGGGTCTGGGCCTTGAGCATCATGTAGCCGTCCTCAAGCTGACGCTTGACAATGACAGCGTCACCCTCGACCTTCAGCTCCTCAGCGTAGGAAATCTGGGGCAGGTCCAGCTTCTCGGCAATCTGGGGACCGACCTGGGCGGTATCGCCGTCGATGGCCTGACGGCCGCAGAACACGATGTCACCCTTCTCCAGGCCAACCTTCTTGATTGCGGCGGCCAGAATCTGGGAGGTGGCGTAGGTATCGCTGCCGCCGAACTCACGGGCCGAGACCAGAACGGCCTCGTCAGCACCACGAGCCAGCAGCTCACGCAGCATCCCCTCAGCGGGAGGGGGGCCCATGGAAATCACTACAACCTTACAACCGGTCTCGTCCTTGAGCTGCAGAGCAGCCTCAACAGCGGCCAGGTCGTCATGGTTGGTGATGGTGTCCATGGCGGCACGGTCCATGGTACCGTCTTCCTTCACAGCAACGACGCCGGAGGTATCCGGCACCTGCTTGACACAAACAATTGCTTTCATCTATTTTCCCTCCAGTTCCTTACTTCACGCCCAGGTTGGCTGCAATAACCATGCGCTGGACTTCGCTGGTACCCTCATAGATCTCGGTGATCTTGGCATCACGCATCATGCGCTCCACAGGGTACTCACGGGTGTAGCCGTAGCCGCCGAAGAGCTGTACGCAGCGGCGGGTCACATCGGAAGCGGTGTCAGCGGCGAAGAGCTTGGCCATGGCAGCGTCCATGGTGTAGGGCTCGTGATTTTCCTTCTTCATGGCAGCGGAGTAGACCAGCCACTTGGCAGCCTCGGTCCGGGCGTGCATATCAGCCAGCTGGAACTGTGTGTTCTGGAACTGGGAAATGCGCTTGCCGAACTGCATACGCTCCTTGGTGTACTTAATGGTTTCCTCAATGGCACCCTCGGCCAGACCCAGAGCCTGGGAAGCGATGCCGATACGGCCGCCGTCCAGGGTCTTCATGGCAATGCCGAAGCCCTTGCCCTGCTTGCCCAGCAGACGGTCAGCGGGGATGACACAGTCTTCCATAATCAGCTCGCAGGTGGAGGAGCCCTTAATGCCCATCTTCTTCTCGTGCTTGCCCACCGAGAAGCCAGCGTCGGTACGCTCCACGATGAAGGCGGAAATCTCCTTGGTCTTACGGCCACGCTTGTCCAGCTTCACGCCGGTGATGGCAATGATGATGAACACATCGGCAAAGCCGGCGTTGGTGATGAAGATTTTGGAACCGTTCAGGGTCCAGGTCTTGCCGTCCTCGCTGAGGACAGCGGTGGTCTGCTGGCCCTGGGCGTCGGTACCGGCGCCGGGCTCGGTCAGGCCGAAGGCGCCAATCCACTCGCCGGCGCAGAGCTTGGGCAGATACTTCATCTTCTGCTCCTCGGTGCCGTTCTCATAGATGGGAGCGCAGCACAGCGAGGTGTGGGCGGAAACGATAACACCGGTGGTACCGCAGACCTTGGACAGCTCTTCCACGCACATTGCGTAGGAAAGAACGTCAGCGCCAGCGCCGCCGTACTTCTTGGGGAAGTAAATGCCCAGCATACCCAGCTTGGCCATCTTCTTGACGGTTTCAGCGGGGAATTCCTCGGTCTCGTCCACGTGCTCGGCAAGGGGCTTGACCTCGTTTTCCGCAAATTCGCGGTACATCTTACGGAGCATTTCCTGCTCTTTGGTCAGATGCAGATCCATGTACTTTTTCCTCCTTGAATATGTGGTGCGCCCAGGCGGAATTTTTCCGCCCGGGCGGGATCACGTTTGGTTGGGTGGCCGCTATGCGGCCGGTTTTGTGTCGTGCCGGATTTGTGCTTATATTCGTATCACGCTTGCTTCGTGTTGGGCTTGGCGAATCTGTCATGCTGCGGATTGGGCCCGCTGATCGGGGTGATAACCTCTCCGACTTCGCAAGCCGTCTGTCGGCCCTATGGGCCGTCAGTCCGTTTGCATCCGCTCCGAGGTCTATCCCCCCGGCGTGCCTATCCTTCGCACTTCGGGATCATGCTGCGGATTGGGCCCATGGCCGGGTCGCTAAGTACGGCCTCCGCAAAAAATGCCGTTGCCTTCGGCAACCTGTTTTTTTGTCTGCGGTCTGGCTTAGCTCCCCTATGGGCCTATCCTACACACTTATTTGGAGTAATCGTAGAAGCCCTTGCCGGTCTTCTTGCCCAGCTGGCCGCCACGGACCATCTTGCGCAGGATGAGAGCGGCACGGTACTTGGGATCGTGAGTTTCGTTGTAGAGCACGTCCATGATGGCCAGGCACACATCCAGGCCGATGAAGTCGCCCAGAGCCAGGGGGCCCATGGGATGATTGGCACCCAGCTGCATAGCCTTATCAATGTCGGCCACGCTGGCAACCCCGGTCTCCACCAGGCCAGCGGCCTCGTTAATCATGGGGATGAGAATTTTATTGACCACAAAGCCGGGAGCCTCTTTGACCTCGATGGGCTCCTTGCCAATGTCCTGGGAGAGCTTATAGATGGTGTCGAAGGTCTCGTCAGAGGTATTGGCACCCCGGATAACTTCCACCAGCTTCATGACGTTGGCGGGGTTGAAGAAGTGCATACCAATAAACTTGTCGGCCCGCTTGGTAGCGGCGGCAATGGCGGTGATGGAGATGGAGGAGGTGTTGGAGGCCAGGATGGTCTCGGGCTTGC
>CAZHWK010000201.1:0-4210 GCA_964536405.1 uncultured Oscillospiraceae bacterium | reverse complement strand
AACAGGCCGCCAAAGCTCTGGTATAAAAGGCATCGGCCTCAATAGCCGTGCAGGGGGCCGGACGCCGTTCCTCCCGAGGCCGGCAGGCCGAGAGCCCCTCTGGCCCAGAAGAGCCGCCAAAGCGGTTTTTTCGGAAGTTAAGAAAATGCCTGTCACAATTTGTGACAGGCATTTTCTTTCCCAAAGGGGGAAATTTACTTCATGGAGTTCTCGTAAGCCTCAATCATCTTCTTGAACGTGTGACCCGTACGACCTCTGAGATTAGAAAGATACTTTTCGGTGTGTTCCCCTGTGAAAATCTTAATTTGAAGCCGCATGGTGCCCTCCCCCTCCGGGGTGACAAAAATTTTGTCGATATACTTGTCTATAAATTCCTTGTTGATGATGCCTTGGTCGGCATCCCGCTTGGCCTCGTCAAGCACCCGGCGAATGGTGTCAATGTGCTTTTTAAATTCCGATTTGGAAAGTTGCTGCTGTTCCAGTTCATATATCTGTTTTTCGGCCTCGTCTATCTCCTTGTCACAGTCCTTGTTCATGGAAAGAAAGTCCTTGTCGGAAAGCTGGCCAGTGGCATTGTAGCCCAGAAGCTTGCTTTTCTTTTTCCGGGCAAGCTCGGCCTGATCTCGGAGGGTGCCAATCCGCTTTGCCGTGTCGCCCTCGTCTGCCAGGGACTTGTACATCTCGATATATTCTTCCATCAATGTCTCGGCATCGGCTCCTGTTTCGTGAAATACCTCGAAGAGCAGGGGCTTTAGTTCATCCTCGTAGATGGGGAAGGAGGGGCAGGCCCCGGCCCCGTTTTTAATTTTGCCGCTACATACCCACTTGCTGTTTTTCTTGCCTGCCTTGTCCTGGGATTCCCGGCGATAGTAGGTGCTCCCGCAATGGGTGCAAAAGAGCTTGCCTGTCAAAAGGTTTGCGTGGTTGCAAATGCCTTGGCGGTTTTTCACATCCTCGCTGCGCTTGTGCAAAATTTGGTTGGCCTGGTCCCAAAGATCTTCCTCCACAAGGGCCGGGACGATTTCACCCGTGTCATCTTTGAACATCACCCACTCTTCGGGGGGTAAAAACTTCTGTTTTTTGGTAAACAGGTCAATGACCTTGACCTTATTGCCCACATAATATCCCTTGTACTTGGGGTTTGAAATCATACCCGACATGGTCGTGTGGGCAAGCTTCTTGCCGTTGTGGTTGCGGTAGCCCTTTTCCCAGAAAAGGGCTTCAATCTGTTTCATACTGTATTGCCCCGTGGCGTACAGCTCGAACAGCTCCCGCACCATGGGGGCACTGTCCTCGTCAATGACCAATCGGCCCTTGTCCTTCCGATAGCCAAAAATACGGCTGTTTCCCAGCACCACACGGTTCTTAATGGCCTGGGCGTGGCCGAACTTCACACGGCTGGACAGCTTTCGCAGTTCGTCCTGGGCGATGCCGGACATGATGGTGAGGCGCAGCTCGGAATCCTCATCCAGGGTGTTGATGTTGTCATTTTGAAAGAACACGCCCACACCGGCACCCAGCAGCTCACGGGTAAAGCTGATGGAGTCCAGGGTATTACGGGCAAAACGGCTGATTTCCTTGGTGATAACAAAGTCAAACAGCCCCGCTTTGCCGTCGTCCACCATGCGGTGAAAGTTCTCCCGGTTTTTGGTGGTGGCGGCCGACAGTCCCTCATCAATATAGCCCGCCACATACTCCCAATGGGAGTTTTGGCGGATCAATGTTTCATAGTAAGAAATCTGATTGCCCAGGGAGTTGAGCTGTTCATCGCTTTCACTGGACACCCGGGCGTAAAACGTCACCCGCATGGGAATTTCGTATATGGATTTGGTTCGCAGCTGCTGCCGAATGGAGAAAATATCCATAGAGGTACTCCTTGCGCTAAAGTTCTTTTTATCATGATTTATTTTAACGGATAAGCTTAAAAAGTGCAAGGAAACACAGGCACACCAAGTGGTGTTATTTTTTGGGAATTTGCTTGGTCCTATGCTGAATGAGAAGCTGCATCCGACGCATCTCTACATCGGAAATAACCCCACGCTGGCAAAGCGTGCGGTTAAAGTATTGAAGCCAAAGCTGTTCTGCCATTTGCAGGCGGGCTTGTGTGCCGATCATGAGTACCTCCGTGCAGCGCAAATCATACCCATAGGGTTTCCAGGTCTCGTATCCTTATACAAGGGCCTGGCGACGTGCCATGCCGGAGATACCATGCCGGGCGGAGGGGGGCGGGGTAAAAGAGCCATGCTTGAAAGGGGGGAGACCATTTCAGCTCTACATTTATATAATATAGAAAAAAGGCATGGAACCCTTCCCGTTGGAAGTGTTCCATGCCCTTTTGCACAAGGAAATCCTGGCTGAAGTGGGAGTGCTCTCGTGTCCCGATGGGGACTATTCCGGACCCCTCTCCATCCGTCCTTCTGTTTCGGTCGTGCCGGAAGCTGCTTTTAATTGGGCGTATATGACGCCCCCAAACACTAAAATGGCCCCTAAAATCTGAAACCATACAAGCCGCTCCTTTAGAAAAACGGCCGAGAATACAAGGGCACTTGCAGGCTCCACATAGCTCAAAAGAGCAAATTCCTGAGAGGGAATCTTTTTAATCAGATGGAAAAACAGCATATACCCGATGCTGGTGTGAAGAATGCCCATGACCAAAATGAGAAGCCAATCCAGCCCCACGGGAATTTCCATAAACCGGCCCATGCGAAGGGAGGAGTACAAGGTTGCAATCACAAAGGAAATCAGCATTTGAACCAGCGTGATATCCCGTCCGGACACACCCTCAATAAAGCGTCCGGTGATCAGTACCCCGGCATAGCATACCGAGGCCAAAATGGGGAGGATAAGGGAAGTGCCTGTTGCCCCGCCCAGCTGACCGCTCAAGTTCATCAGAACAACACCGGCGGCCGAGGCGATAATCCCGATTACTTCACTTTTTGTGGTTTTGGTGCCGAATAGTAAGGGGGAAAGAATAAAGACCAGGACGGGGGCGGCATAACAAATGATAATCGCAACCCCGACGGATATGGTCTGATAGCTTTCAAATAATAAAATCCAGTTTCCTGCCAAGCAAATGCCGGAGCAAAGCAGAGGCTTCCAGCTTTTACGTATGGCAGCCCAATCCACAGCTTTTTTACCGATTAGGGACAGGGAAAACAGAAAGATACAGCCGATGAGGGTTCTCCACTGGGTAATGGCCACGCTGGAAAGCCCAACGTTGACCACCAAGAGGGGAACGGAACCGATTAAAATCATGTTTCCAATAAATTGAAGTCGATATGACATATGTCACTTCCCCTTTTTTATTGTTTGAAGCTTGATTACGGCGTGCTGTGGGCAGAAAGCTCCACGCTGCAATAATTCAAAATAACTGCGCCGCTCTCCCCGTGGACAAGGCGAAAGACTGCGTGTTCATCGTCCAGCTTCCAAATTTGCGTTTTGACTGGGCTGCCCAATTCCAGCGTATCGGTAAACCGTACCTTCATATCCCGAATATCATCCGGATGATCGGGACACAGTGCCTGAATAAGTGCACGACAGGCATAGCCGGCGGTACACATTCCCATGACGATTGGCTTATCAAAGCCTCCCTCTTTGGCAAATTCCTTGTCAATATGTAAGATATTCGCATCGTTATCAATTCGATAAAGGGCAGCTTGGTTAGGTCCGATAAAATCCTCCACCTCAAAATCAGGTTTTCGGTCGGGGTATTCCACCACGACCTTGGGAGGACGCTCCCCGCCAAATCCGCCTGTGGAAAGGTCGATGTCCCTGGTGATAAGGGAAAATACTTTCTCCCCATCTTCACTGAGGGCCACAGCTTCAATTTCAGCCAGGCTGCCTCTGTTTTCCCCACGGTCGTAGATACGAAGCAGTTCGGTGGTATATTGAATTTTTCCGGGGATTTTAGTAATGGGCTGGTCGAAATGAATGTCAAAGCCATAGTGCAGGGTGTGTGGAATAGATTGTCCGTATTCGTACGAGTCGGTAAAGGAGGTAAAGCCCAAAATGGCCGCCCAATATGTGGGGACAATCTTCATGTTTTTTTCGTATACATAGGGAAGCTCTTTCTCCACGCCTGCCCCAATACTTAAGGCATACAAGGCCAGCTTGTTCCAGTTGTAGTTCAGCTCAAAAGGTCCGTTTTTTCGTCCAATGACATCGAATTTCAGTGCCATAAGAGTATCTCCCTTCAGGGTTGTTTTCTCAA
>CAZHWK010000200.1:0-4211 GCA_964536405.1 uncultured Oscillospiraceae bacterium | reverse complement strand
AGATATCGTCTTTACGCAGAGATAAAACTTTGATATAATAGCCGCAAAGCGGCTATTATATTGCGCAAACACTTGGATTGCACGGCCCTGCCGTCAAAGACGGCAGATGGCCATATATCATGATATACGACAAAGTAAGTATGCCCCGGAGGGGGCGGGAGGAAGGGATGCAATCTTGGAGCCTGTCCATGCAATTGAGCTGAAGCATATTACCAAGCGATTTGGGAAAGTGGTGGCCAACGACAGGGTGGATTTGACCTTGAATCGGGGAGAAATCCTCTCCCTGCTGGGGGAGAACGGAAGCGGAAAAACCACGCTTATGAATATGCTTTCGGGTATCTATTTTCCCGACGAGGGAGAGATTTTGGTGGACGGAAAGCCGGTGGCCATCCGTTCCCCCAAGGATGCCTTTGACTGCGGCATTGGCATGATTCACCAGCACTATAAGCTGGTGGATGTGTTTACTGTGGCCGAAAACATTGCCCTGGGTCTGCCCGGGGGAGGCAGGCTGGACCGAAAGGATATTGCCGCCAAGGTGAAGGCCATCAGTGACAAGTATGGCTTTGGCATCGACCCAAATCAGAAGGTATATGAGATGTCGGTGTCCGAAAAGCAGACGGTGGAGATTGTCAAGGTCCTCTACCGGGGGGCCGATATCCTCATTCTGGATGAGCCCACCGCCGTGCTGACCCCCCAGGAAACCGAGCGGCTGTTTGGTATTTTGCGCTCCATGCGGGACGACGGCAAAGCCATTGTCATCATCACCCACAAGCTCCACGAGGTCATGTCCCTATCGGACAAGGTGGCCGTGCTTCGCAAAGGGCAGTATATCGGCACGGTTCCCACCGCCCAGACCAATCCCCAGGCCCTCACCGAGATGATGGTGGGCCGTGCCGTGGCCCTGAACATCAATCGGCCCGACCCCCAGAACCCCCAGCCCCGGCTGGAGGTCAAGGGATTGACCGTTCTGGATGATGAAGGGGTCAAGCGGCTGGACGACGTATGCTTTGTGGCCAACAGCGGGGAAATTTTGGGCGTGGCCGGCATTGCCGGCTCAGGCCAGAGAGAGCTGCTGGAGTCCATTGCAGGACTTCAATGTGTGGCTTCGGGCTCCATCCAATACAGCCCCGAAGGGCACAGCCCCTCCGAGCTGGTGGGCAAGACCCCCATGCAGATTAAACAGGCCGGTGTTGCCATGGCCTTTGTCCCCGAGGACCGGCTGGGCATGGGCCTGGTGGGCGGCATGGGCATGACGGGGAACATGATGCTCCGCTCCTGGAAGAAGGGCAAGGGGCCCTTTACCGACAAAAAAGACCCCAATGCCCTGGCCATGCAGGTGAAGGAGAGTCTGGAGGTTGTTACCCCCAGTGTGGACTTCCCTGTGCGGCGGCTGTCGGGCGGGAATGTGCAGAAGGTGCTGGTGGGACGGGAAATTGCCTCGGCCCCCTCGGTGCTGATGAGTGCCTATGCCGTTCGTGGCCTGGACATTCATACATCCTATACCATTTATAATTTGATGACCGAGCAGAAGATGAAGGGGGTTGCCGTCATCTTCGTGGGCGAGGATTTGGACGTTTTGCTGGAGCTGTGTGACCGGATTTTGGTCCTGTGCGGCGGCAAGGTGTCCGGCATTGTGGATGCCCGCACGGCCACCAAGGAAGAGGTTGGCCTGCTCATGACCCGGGTAGGCGGAAAGGAGGAGCCCTGATGCACGAACAGAAAACGCCCCTCATCCGCTTGGCCAAGCGGGATGGGATGCCCAAGGGGCAGGTTTGGGCCATTCGGGGGGCCTCCTTCCTGGTGGCCATTGCGCTGGGTGCCCTTATTTTTATGGTGCTGGGCCACAGCCCCTTGGAGGCCTATGGCACCATCATCAGCGGGTCACTGGGAAAAAAGACCGCCATTCGTCAGACCGTGAAGCTGGCTGTCCCCCTGCTGGGAACCGCCCTGGCCATTGCCCCCTGTTTCAAAATGCGCTTTTGGAACATCGGAGCCGAAGGGCAGATTACCGCCGGTGCGGTGGCGGCCAGCTACTTTGCTCTGTACTACTATGACAAGCTGCCCTCGGTGGCTCTGCTGGTGGTCATGGGATTGGCCGGGGCCATCGCCGGGGGCATTTGGGGCCTTATTCCCGCCTTCTTTAAGGCCAAGTGGGGGACCAACGAAACCCTGTTTACCCTCATGATGAACTACATTATCATCGGGGTGGTCAAGTGGCTGCAGGGCGGGCCCTGGGAAGGGCGGCCGGGCAGCCAGATTATTCCCCAGTTTGACCGGGCGGCCATTTTGCCCAAGGTGTTTGGGGTTCACTGCGGCTGGATTATCGTGCTGGTACTCAGCGTGGTCATGTTCATTTACATGAAGTACACCAAGCAGGGCTATGAGATTTCGGTCATTGGGGAGAGCGAGAATACCGCCCGCTACGCTGGGATGAATGTGGGGCGGATTATCATGCGCACCATGTTTATTTCCGGGGGAATCAGCGGCTTGGTTGGCTTTGTGGTGGCATCGGGGGCCGACAATACCCTTCATGCCGGGGTGGCCGCTGGGGTGGGCTTTACTGCCATTACGGTGGCCTGGCTGGCCCAGCTCAATCCCTTTGCCATGATTGCCATTTCCGGCCTGCTGGCTGTGCTGGAAAAAGGGGCGGACACCCTTCAGACCCGGCTGGCCGTGCCTGCGTCCATCTCCGATATTATCACCGGGATTTTCCTGTTCTGTATGCTGGGATGCGAATTTTTCATCAACTACCGGCTGATTTTCCGGGGGAAGCATAAGGAGGGGAAGGCATGATGAATCAAAGTCCGATTTTGCTTTTGATTATGGCCGCCGTCCTCAACGGAACCCCCTTGCTCTTCGGCACCGTGGGAGAAATCCTGTCTGAAAAGGCGGGGAATCTGAACCTGGGCGTGGAAGGCATGATGTTCATGGGCGGAGCCATGGGCCTTGGGGCCGCCTTCTACTATGAGCAGATGATGGGGGCCCAGGCCAACGGGATTGTGGCCGTTTTGCTGGCCATCCTCTTTTCCTTCTTGGCCGGGGGGCTGGGGGCCTTGATTTACAGCTTCCTCACCATCTCCCTGCGGGCCGACCAGAACGTGAGCGGCCTGGCCCTGACTATTTTTGGTACCGGGGCAGGGCAGTTCATCGGGGAGTATATGCGTGTGAGCTCAGGGGGCTATGTGGCCATCGGCAATGGGCTGAAGGCTGTGTTTTGGGGCTCTCCCTTCCCGGCGGCCCTGAAAAATCTGCCTGTGGTGGGGCCCCTCCTTTTTGGGCACAACATTTTTGTCTATTTGGGGATTGGAATTGCGGTGGTTATGGCCCTGTTTTTCAACAAGAGCCGGACCGGGCTTTACCTGCGGGCTGTGGGCGAAAGCCCTGCCACCGCCGACGCTGCCGGCATTAACGTGACCCGGTATAAGTATCTGGCCACCGTCATTGGAGGCGGGATTTCGGCCATCGGGGGCATGGTGTACATCACCACCATCGCTGGGTGCGTGTGGAACCACGAGGGTCTGTCCGGCGTGGGCTGGCTGGCTGTGGCACTGGTGATTTTCTGCCTGTGGCGGCCTATGAATGCCATTTGGGGCTCGGTGCTTTTTGGGGCTTTGCTCATTATGTACATGCGGGTGCAGCTGCCCTTTATCCCCGATCAGCTGTATAAGATTTTGCCCTATGTGGTTACGGTGGTTGTGCTGATTTTGACCAGTATGCGAAACAGCAAAGACAAACAGCCGCCCGCAAGCTTGGGGAGAGCCTATTTCCGGGAAGAACGGTAGTTTGCTTGCCCAGCTGTGCCGAAGGTGCTGTTTGTCTGGGGCCCCACAAGGTGGGGCCTGCGTCAGCAGGTAAATTCGCAGCCGTATAGACGGCGGAGAATTTCCGCAGGGCGAATTTAGTTCGCCCGAGGATGTGAAATATAAAGGGGTCCCCCGCAGGGGAAAGCCCTGTGGGGGAGCAAACAGACGCTCGCAAGCTTGGGGAGAGCCTATTTCCGGGAGGAACGGTAAAAAAGAAGTCCGCACCAGCTGGTGCGGACTTCTTTTTTGGAGTTCGACCCCTGCGGGGGTCGAGGAACGTGTACCGGCCCCGTTACAGGGGGGATTTCGCCGTTTGCGAACGGCGAGGACGTTGCGCCGCCCCCGGCGCAGGGGCAGAGGTTCGCCCCTTGCGAGGGGCGAGGGAACGTGCCGTGACCCACGGCGGGG
>CAZHWK010000199.1:0-4222 GCA_964536405.1 uncultured Oscillospiraceae bacterium | reverse complement strand
GTGCTGGGCAAGCAGATGCGCCAGCTCTATTCGGCCCGCCTTCTGCTGGAGCAGCGCAAGGGGGCCGGGGCAGTGGCCGATTTGTGGGGGATGCGCTCGGCCTATCCGGCTGAAAAGCTGATGACGGCCGCCCGGCGGTTTGAACTGGACTGGTGCCGGTTTGCCGTGCGCCGCTGCGGGGAAACGGACCTTGCCATGAAGTCCACCGGGGCCGATGTCCAGGAGCTTTTGGTGGGCCTGCTCATGGAGCTGGCCGCCACTCCGGCCAAGAGGTGAGGGGCATGCTGAAAGTCAAGGAAGCCATCGTGGTGGAGGGCCGCTACGACAAAAATACACTCGCCCAGCTGGTGGACGGGGTCATTGTGGAAACCTCGGGCTTCGGCCTGTTTAAAAATAGTGAGCTGCTGGCCCTTCTGCGCCGTCTGGCCCAAAAGCAGGGGCTTATCGTCCTCACCGACGGGGACGGGGCGGGTTTTGTTATCCGTAATTATATCAAAGGGGCCATTGACCCAGCCCTGGTCAAGCACGCCTATATCCCCGATGTTGCCGGGAAGGAAAAACGAAAAGCCACCCCCGGTAAGGAGGGGAAACTGGGGGTGGAGGGCATGACCCAGCCCGTGCTGGCTCAAGCCCTGCGTCGGGCGGGGGCCACCATTTTGGAGGAGGAGGCCCCCGAAAAAGTCCCCGACCCCATCACCAAGGCCGACCTGATGGCCTGGGGCCTGTCTGGGGGGGCGGATGCCGCCACCCGCCGCCGCACCCTGCTGAAATCGCTGGCCCTGCCCCAACACATGACCACAAATGCCTTGCTTCCGGTGCTCAATGCGCTGTATACAAAAGAGGCGTTTATGCAGGAGTTTATCGAGCAAAGCGGTCTGGATTAGTCCAGACCGCTTTGCTTTTGGGGATATAAAAATCACCTGTATTTTTTCAAGAAACCCTCTTGACAAATGGGCCCTTATAGGGTATTATCATATCATAAACGATAACTATTACCGTTAAGGGGGTGCTAAATGGGTCCCGCAAAGCGATACAGTAAAAAGCGTGAAGCCATTTTAGAGGTCATCCGCAGCACCGATATCCACCCTTCGGCGGACTGGGTGTATCAGCAAATCAAGCCCCGCTACCCGGACCTGAGTTTGGGTACCGTTTACCGCAATCTGACCGCCTTTCGTCAGGAGGGTATTATCTCCAGCATCGGCGTGGTCAACGGGCAGGAGCGATTTGACGGTGAGGTTCGGGCACATACCCACTTCATCTGCCAAGCCTGCGGCAAGGTGGAGGATTTCCACAGCCTAAGCATGGATGTCGATCTGTCCGACCGGGCCGCCGAAGAGTACGGCGTACGGGTCGACCGGTGTCGGCTGGCCTTTGAGGGGGTCTGTAAGGACTGCCTGAAGGCAGAAAAAAAGTCACTGGCTTAAAAGAAAACAATAATACACAATTATTTTTAGGAGGAAAAAATCATGGCTAAGTTTGTTTGTTCTGTTTGCGGTTATGTTCACGAGGGCGACGCTGCCCCTTCCATTTGCCCCATCTGCAAGGCTCCCGCTTCCAAGTTTATTCAGCAGGGTGCTGACAAGGTTTGGGCCGCTGAGCACGTTGTGGGCGTGGCCCAGGGTGCTCCCGAGGATATCATCAAGGATCTGCGTATGAACTTCGAGGGCGAGTGCTCCGAGGTCGGCATGTACCTGGCCATGTCCCGTGTGGCTCACCGTGAGGGCTATCCCGAAATCGGTCTGTACTGGGAGAAGGCCGCCTTTGAGGAGGCCGAGCATGCCGCTAAGTTTGCCGAGCTGCTGGGCGAGGTTGTGACCGATTCTACCAAGAAGAACCTGGAGATGCGTGTTGAGGCCGAGAACGGCGCCACCATGGGCAAGTTTGAGCTGGCCAAGAAGGCTAAGGAGCTCAACCTGGATGCCATCCACGACACTGTTCACGAGATGGCCCGTGACGAGGCTCGCCACGGCAAGGCTTTTGAGGGCCTGCTGAACCGTTACTTCGGCTAAGGGATGAAATAGGAAAGGGAGCAGGGGATTTACCCTGCTCCCTTTTTTCTCTTTTATAACCGCATACGGGGATGTCTTGCCCAGATGGGGCACTAGTCAAGCGCCTCTGCCTCGTAGGCAGAAAGGGGATGCCAGCGGGAGTTGTTTTGCGTTTTTTCCAGGGCGGCAATCAAAGCGTCCAGACTTGGATAGTTCACGCTTTGGCTGTCCTGGGTTCCGTTTGCCTTACGAAATTCATACCACTGACCGTTTTTGGGATTATAGAGCAGGGGGACGTTCCAGGCATTGATGACCACGGGGGTGGACTGCTTGGGGCGGGCAAAGAGCCAGGACTCGCCGGAGCTCTCGGAATAGTAAGGCTCGATTTGATACTCCTTTCCCATGGTGCGAAGGGTGGGCCACCGTTCCCCGTTGGAATGGAAAAAGGCCAGGCGCAAGTGGTCATTTTTCTTCTTCTTCCAAGGAGCGTCCAAAATATTGGCCGGATCATGGGAGGGGTCGGTGACATAGTTGGTGAAGGTTTGGAAGTAGGTGCGGCTGACAATGACCTCGGGAGGATCTTGCTCGGGGTCGGAGCCTTGGTGAGCACTGCATACCACCGAAATGGAGGGCTGGGTTGTGACCGAGATAACTCCGCCGCTGGGGCAGAGGTCACCGTACCGGGCCAAAATTTCTTCGGCCCCAGCCTGGTCCAGGCCCTCCAGCATGGAGGCATAGGTGAGCTCGGCCAGCAGACTGCGGCGGTTGGCCTGACAGGCGGCCAGCTTGGCTTTTTCCGTGCTGGAGGAAAAAACCGGGATGGCAATGGCCACCAACACAGCTAAAATGGCAACTACCACCAGCAGTTCGGCCAGGGTGAAGCCGGACTTGGCCGTTCTTTTTTTGTGAGTTGGCATTACGATCGCCTCCCGAAGACTAGTTCTTATTGAAAAGAATAGCAGTTTTTGTTAAAAAGGTCAAGAGAAGGGAAAACGGGGCGGACAAAGGTGAGGGATAAACAGAAAGAGGGGAGCTGAAAAAAAGAAAGGGGGATTTTGTGTCAGGCCGGAAGAGAAAATAAATTGTCCGCAAATTGTCAAGTCCATCTGAGCAAAAAATTATTTTTCTGGTGAACTGACAGATTGTGTGAGGAGTGCCAGTTGTTCGTTGAACAGCTCTTGGGCGGTGGCATAGTCGAGGATACGGCGTGGCATGGCGTTGATTGCATCAGCGGCTTTGGTACAGTCTTTTTGTGCAGCATAACGTAAGGTTTTGCCTTTAGGAAAGAAACGGCGGTACAAGCGGTTGACGTTTTCACCACTACCACGCTCGGAGGAGCAATAGGGGTGGCAATAGTAAACGTCAAGCCGTTTTTTTCCGTGCTTATCATGTTCCATACGGTAGCAGTCGGAAAACTCACAGCCATTATCCACGGTCAAGGTTTTGAACGTGCCCTTGGGGAACTTTGAAAGCGCACTATCAAGAGCCTTGACGGTGGCTTCGGCCGCTTTGGAATGGACACGGATGCAGAGGGTGTACCGGGTCATACGCTCGATGAAAGTCAAGATGCTTTCATTACGCCCCTTGGATTTACCAATAACACTATCCAGTTCCCAATGACCGAAGGTATCACGGAAAGCGATTTCGTCCGGGCGGTCTTCGATAGATTTTCCCTTAGGCGGTCTGGCCGCTGGCTGGACATGACTTTTCTTATGCTTGCGTTTGGGCTTCTGTGGCAAATCCTTATTTGTGACACCGGGAATATAGCCAAGGTCAATATAGCGATACAGGGTGGCGGTGGAGACAGTCCAAGAGCCGTTACGCTTGAGAGAGCCAACAATACTATCAAGGGACACGCCGAGATTTACTTGTTCAGCAACGTGTTTGGCATAGTCGTGATGATGGCCCAGCTTAATACAAGGGCCTTTTGAAGTGGCCTGTGCATCTGCATAGTCTTGCCCAAGCTGGGCAGCGTAGCGGCATGGTCGCCGGGTAGTTTCAGCCCCCAAATGCTCATACAAGCCGTGTTGGACTTCGTTATAAATGGCACTATGGGCAAAGGATAATTCTCGGGCAATAGCCCGATAGGAATGACCAGCGTTGTACAGGGCTTCAATTTTCAAGCGGCAAGTCCAGGTGATACGCCGATAGGTACGCTCTTTTTTCATAAGAATACCTCCATCCAGCATTGAAAGTGTACTTACAAAACCTCTATAAAATGTGACAAGCACCGG
>CAZHWK010000198.1:0-4267 GCA_964536405.1 uncultured Oscillospiraceae bacterium | reverse complement strand
CGGCTCTGCTCCGCTGTCCGGTGTACGGCGGGGCCTTGCAGAAAGGAGAATGGGAATGCTTGTGTTAATTAGAGGGGGCGGTGACCTGGCCACCGGCATCGCCCTGCGTCTGTACCGGGCGGGCTGTGGTATCGTCATGACCGAACTGGCTCACCCCACTGCCATCCGCCGTACCGTCTGCTTTTCCGAGGCCGTCCGCCTGGGGGAAACCAAGGTGGAGGGAATTTGCGCCCGCCTGGCCGCTGACCCTGCCGGGGCCAGGGAGCTGGTCGGACAGGGCATGGTGGCCCTTCTGGTGGACGAGGACGGCCAGAGCATCCCAATTTTGAAGCCGGACGCCGTGGTGGATGCCCGCCTGGCCAAGCGGAATATCGATACCAAACTGACCCACGCTCCGGTGGTCATCGGGGTTGGCCCCGGCTTTACCGTGGGGGTGGACTGCCACGCCGCTGTGGAAACCCAGCGGGGCCACTTTTTGGGCCGTGCCCTCTATGAGGGCGCACCGGCCCCCAACACCGGCATCCCCGGTAACATCGGGGGCTATACCACCCAGCGGGTGCTACGTGCCCCAGCTGATGGGGTGCTCACCCGTACCCTGAACATTGGGACCGTGGTGGAGGCCGGGCAGGCGGCGGGCTATGTGGGCGACTTGCCCATGGTCTGCGAGATTTCGGGGGTTCTGCGGGGGATGCTTCCCGAGGGTACTCCGGTGAAGGCCGGGATGAAAAGCGGGGATGTGGACCCCCGTGGGGTGCTGGACCACTGCTATACCGCTTCGGACAAAGCCATGTCGGTGGCGGGGGGAGTGCTGGAAGCCCTCCTCCACTGCTCGGGGAGGCTCCCCCATGGATGATGTGAAGCTGACCAAGCTGGCCCACTGTGCCGGGTGCGGGGCCAAGGTGGGGGCGGGCACCCTGTCTCAGCTGTTGGAGGGGATTCAAACCCGCCATGACCCAAATCTGCTGGTGGGCTTTGACAAAAGCGACGATGCTGCCGTGTATCGGGTGAGCGACCAGCTGGCCCTGGTGCAGACGGTGGACTTTTTCCCCCCTGTGGATGACGACCCCTATCTTTTCGGCCAGATTGCGGCGGCCAATGCCCTGTCCGATATTTACGCCATGGGGGGCGAGCCAAAAACAGCTCTCAACCTGCTCTGCGTCCCCCAGGATTTGCCCGCCCAAGCGGTGCATAACATTTTGCGGGGAGGATATGAAAAGGTCTATGAGGCCGGGGCGGTCATTGCCGGGGGCCACAGTATTTTTGACCCCGAGCCTAAGTACGGCCTGTCGGTGACCGGCTTTGTCCACCCGGATAAGATACTCACCAATGCTGGGGCCCGGCCGGGGGACGTGCTGATTTTGACCAAGCCCCTTGGGGTTGGAATTTTGAATACGGCCCAGAAGGCCGACCTGCTCTCACCCGAAGGGCGGGCAAGGGCGGTTGGGCTTATGACCACCCTCAACCGCTCGGCCCGGGATGGGATGGTCAAATACCGGGTCCATGCCTGCACCGATGTGACTGGCTTTGGCCTGCTGGGCCATGCTCTGGAAATGGCCCAGGGGTCGGATGTGGAGCTTTACATACAGGCCGGGGGGCTGGACCTGCTGGATGAGGCCCTGGAATTTGCCAAAATGGGTCTTCTGCCCGAAGGGGTCTACCGCAACCGCCGCTTTGCCGAGGGTGAGGTGGAGGCCCGGGGAATTGCCCTTGAGGTGCAGGATGTGCTCTATGACCCCCAGACCTCGGGGGGCCTTCTGATTGCCGTGCATCCCGAGGATGCCGCCGCCCTGTTGGCCGAGCTGGGGCCAAAGGTCCCCAGTGCCCAGCGGGTGGGCGAGGTTAGGGCCTACTCCGGCGGAAAGCGTATCCGGGTGATGTAAGGGCTGTGGCTCCCCAGAGGGGAGAGGGGCCCTGACCGACCATGGGGGATATACCCGGATTTTGGTCCTTATCCTGCCGTGTTATCGAAGAAAAAGCCTTGCGGTTTCCCGATGAAGGGAGCCGCAAGGCTTTATTTTTGGGGTTCTGGTTCGATGGACAGCTTTGGTGGGTATTCTTAGGGGCGGGACTGGGCGATGGTTCGCACGGCCTGAAGGGCCCCCTCCACCTCCTGGGGGGTGGTAAACCACCCGGTGGAAAGACGCACTGACCCCTGGGGATAGGTGCCCAAGCACTGGTGGGCGGAGGGGGCACAGTGAAGCCCGCACCGGGTCAGCACCCCGAATTCCTCTTCCAGCCGGAAGGCCACCTCGGCGTTGTCCTGGCCGGGAAAATCAAGGGAAAAGACCCCTACCCGGCGGTTTACGTTCCGGGGGCCGCAAAGGGTTATCCCTTCCACGCCGTCCAGCCCGGCCAGAAATTGGGTCATGAGGGCCACCTCATGCTCCCGCACACGGTCAAGGCCCAGGCCAAACAAAAACTCCAGGGAGGCATGAAGGCCGTAAATGCCGGGTACATTGGGGGTGCCCGCCTCAAACTTGTCGGGCATGTGGCTGGGCTGTACCTCCAAATCGGAGGAGCTTCCCGTGCCCCCGGTGATGAGGGGGGACAGGCTTCTGGCAAATTTCTGTTCCAGCAAAACCGCCCCAACCCCGCCGGGGCCCAACAGCCCCTTGTGCCCCGGCACCACCAGGGCCGACAGGCCCAGGGCGGTAAAGTCAAGGTCCAAATGCCCCGCCGTCTGGGCGGCGTCCAGCACGAAGGGGATGCCCCTCTGGCGGCAAATGGCCCCCACCGCCGCCGCATCCTGCACCGTGCCCGACACGTTGGAGCCGTGGGCCAGGACCACCAGCCGGGTGTCCGGACGGAACAGAGCGGGCAGGGCGGCAAGGTCCAAAAAGCCCTCGCTGTCGCAGGGGATGCGGTCAAAGCTCACCCCCCGCTCACCGAGCTGATGGAGGGGCCGCATGACGGCGTTATGCTCCATGGAGGAAACGATGCAGTGACCGCCCCGGCCCAAGGCCCCCTGAAGGACCAAATTCAGCCCCATGGTGGCCCCCGAGGTCAGAATAACATGGGAGGGGTCGGCAAAATGAAACAGCTCACATAGCTTCTCCCGCAGGGCATAGACCACCCCATCGGCCCGCCGGGCGGCGGCGTAGGCCGAGCGGCCCACCGGCGCCCCCTCCTCCCGGAGGTAGCGGAGCATGGCGGGGCCAACCTCCACCGGCTTTGGGAAGGAGGTGGCGGCATAATCCAAATAGATGACAGGCATGGGGCCTACCTCCTTGAAAAGTCGTGAAAAGTCTGCTAGGATAGGGGACAAGGGGTGGCCGCTCCGTCGGATACCCGGAAAAGAAGGACATCCCCATTGGGGCGGGCCTCCGAGGTTAAAAATCGCTCCAAAAGGGGCCAATTGGTCTCCTCCACCCGGAGGGAAATGCCGCAGCTGGCCGATACCTGGCGCAGGGTGGGCATGGTGCGGGCAGGGACCCGGCCGGTAAGGGCCTTTTCCCAGGCCATGGCGGCATGGGTACTCTCAAAGGAGAGCATATAGTAAGCATTTGTATTCATAGCCATATTATAAGCGTTTCCCAAAGGGAACGCAACAGCGGACCGAAAAGACTTTTTCGACACGCTGGTGAGGAGTTGGAGGGAAATACCGTGAAATTGGTGGATGCGCTGGGCAAGCCATGCCCCATGCCTGTGGTCATGGCGAAAAAGGCCCTGGATGACGGTGCCGGGGAGCTGACCGTGCTGGTGGATAATGCGGTGGCGGTGGAAAATCTGAAGCGGTTGGCCGCCAGCCGTGGGTTAGCCATGACCCTGTCGGGGGAGGAAGGCCGCTTTTCGGTTGTCATGGCCGGGGAGGGCACTGAGGTTCAGCCCGCCCCCGTCCCTGCCTGCACCCCTGTGGGGCAGGGGGATGTGGTGGTCATTGCCAAGGACCATCTGGGGGAGGGGGACGAGGACCTGGGCAAAAGTCTGCTCAAGATGTTTCTCTACACGCTGGCCCAGGGGGACAGAGTGCCTTCTGCACTTCTCTTTCTGAACGGTGGGGTGCGCCTGCCCGCCGGGGAGGAGGAGCAGACCCTCCAAAGCATCACCGAACTGAAGGAGCGGGGGTGCGAGGTGTTGGTCTGCGGCACATGTCTGAACTATTATGGCCTGACCGAGCAGTTGAAGGTTGGAACCGTGAGCAATATGTACGACCTGGTGGAAAAAATGCAGTCGGCGGCCAAGGTGATTGCCCTGTAATGCCAATATTCCGGCTGAAACGACATATGGGAAACCGGCCATGTTTGAGAAAAAGCAAATAGGAAGAAAG
>CAZHWK010000197.1:0-4268 GCA_964536405.1 uncultured Oscillospiraceae bacterium | reverse complement strand
GGAAAATTTTTACCCTGTGGCCGCCTGCCTTGCCATGGTGTTGGTGCTTCGCTGGCTCTTCTGACGTTTTTATGACAATTAAAGAGGCTTCCTTGACTTTATCCGGCCCGGGCGGATATAATGGAGCATGGAAAAGCAGGGGAGGGAAGGGTATGAATCAGCGTATTTTGGTGGTGGACGACGAGCCGGAAATTGCCGACCTGGTGGAGGTCTATCTCAAAAGCGAAGGGTTTGAGGTGGTCAAAGCCTTCACGGGGGCCGATGCCCTTCAGTGCTTGGAGGAAATCCAGGTGGACCTGGCTCTGCTGGATGTGATGCTGCCCGATATTTCCGGCTTTAGCCTCTGCGGGGAAATTCGGAAGAAATACCATTTCCCCGTGGTGATGCTGACGGCCAAAACCGGGGACATGGATAAGATAACCGGGCTGACCATCGGGGCCGACGACTATCTTACCAAGCCCTTTAATCCACTGGAACTGGTGGCCCGGGTCAAGGCCCAGCTGCGCCGCTTTACCCGCTATAATGAAGCCGAGCGGGCACCCGCCGCCGACGTGGCCGACTTTAACGGCCTGGTCATCAACCGTTCCACCCACGAGGCCAAGCTCTATGACAAGGATTTGGGGCTGACCCCGCTGGAGTTTGATATTCTGTGGCTCATGGCCTCCAACCGGGGGCAGGTGATTTCGGCCGAGCAGCTTTTTGAAAGCGTATGGGGGGAAAAGTATCTGGACCGGAACAATACCGTCATGGTCCACATCCGCCGTCTGCGGGAAAAGATGGGTGAGCCGTCCCGAAACCCCCGGTTTATCAAAACCGTCTGGGGCGTGGGCTATAAAATTGATTGAAAAAATCCATTTGATGCGAAAAAAGTATTGACAAATGGACAAGGGTTCGGTATACTAATCCTTGCCCTGCAACAGCGGGGTCAACTTGGCGGCGTAGCTCAGTTGGCTAGAGCATCCGGTTCATACCCGGCAGGTCACAGGTTCAAATCCCGTCGCCGCTACCATGCAACGTAAGTTGCAATAAGGCCCGTTGGTCAAGTGGTTAAGACACCGCCCTTTCACGGCGGTAACACGAGTTCGAGTCTCGTACGGGTCACCAGCCCCATACGGGGCTTGCCCCAAAAGGGCAACATGGAGGCATAGCTCAGCTGGTAGAGCGTCCGCCTCACACGCGGAAGGTCACAGATTCGAGTTCTGTTGTCTCCACCACAAAAACACCTGAAACCGAAAGGTTTTGGGTGTTTTTGTTTTGGTTCCACAACCTTTTTGGTCAGCTAATGGGTTGGGGGCACAAAAAAGGCACAAAGAGGGGCACAAAACACTCGCCCAGCCTGGGTGTTTTGGAACAACATTTTGTCCATCACGTCACCCAGGAAAGTTCTAAAATCTTAAGATTTTAGAACTTTTTTTATTCAATGAGAACGCTCTTAAAGTGGAAAGAAAAGCACCTGCAAGGCTTGACGCCCCGCAGGTGCTTTTTATGCTTATAGCTGAATGTCGGCGGTTTCCGGGTGTTCGGAGAACCACCGCTGGGCGTAGGAGCAGGATGCGGCAGCCTTGCGGTCGGTGGCCCTCAGGGCGGCCACAGCGGCTTCCATGAGCTGTCCGGCCACACCTTGCCCCCGCAGGGAGCCGTCCACAAAGGTGTGGTCAATACAGACGGTGTTTTCCCCGGTGGCGGGGAAGGTAATCTCGGCCAAAAGGGTGCCGGCTTCGCTTTGGGTAAAAATGCGGTTTTGTTCTGTGTTCAGTGTCATGATAAACCTCCTTAACGATTGAGCAGGGCGGCGGCTGCTGCCCCACGCAGGGTGGCGTTGTCCGGGCGCAGGAAGGTGTAGTGCAGACCCAGGCGGTTCCCCACAAATTCGGCCATGGTGGCTTCCAGATAGGGGAAAAGAAGCTTGCTTTTATAAAGGGTAGACCCCTCCGCCACGATGCAGGCCGGGCGGTCCGGATTTTGCCCCAATCCGGCACGGACCAGCAGGGCGGCCAGATTGGCACAGACCAGGCGGGCGGCCCGGAGGGTCAGGGCTTCCACCACCTGGCGGACCCGCTGACGCTGCTCCTCGTTTTCACAGAGGCGGGCAAGGGGATTGTCCCCCGAAGTGTCTAAGAGAAAGGCGTCGGCCTGATAGGTAGCCAGATGCTCCAGGGCAGAAAAGCCGGAGGGGAGCAGCCCCTCTTCTGCCGCCCCGGCCAGAGTGTGGCGAATGACTTCCCCCAAATAAGCCCCCGAAACCATCTTTTCATAAAGATGGCGGCCGGGGTCCTTGCTGGCGGCATCCAGGCGGAGGTCAAAGTCCCCGGGTATGACCCGGGAAAAACTGCCCGACTCGGTGTTGATCAGCATACGCTTGTCATGGGTGCCGGAAAGAGCGGCCATGTTGGCCATCGGCTCAGAATAACAGGTGTTTAGCCCCGTGCCGTACACAAGACCCACAAAGCCTTCGTAGGCATCAGACGGAGCCTGGGACACACCGCCGAGCAGGGCGGCCGCCGTGTCGTTGAGGACCACGCCCCGGAGGTTGGGAATGCCACGGCGGCGAAGGGTTTCGGTCAGACCGTGCATGAGGAGCAGACCTTCCGAGCCGGCTACCTTGACCTCCTTGTCGAAATAGAGGACCCGCCCGTCCTTCTCGGGGGTGATTTCAGCGGGGAAGGAGAAGCAGAAGCCGATGGTGGTGCAGTCCCGGATGAAGGGGAGCATCCGCTTGGCCAGGGCATCCAAAAAGTCCTGGGTGGTGATTTCCCCCTGGGAGCCTGGCATGGGAAAAACCTCCAGGTGTTCCACAGACAGCCCATCAGCGGTAAAGGTGACCTTGGCCACCCGGGCATTGGTGCCCCCGGCATCGATGACAGCCACAGGAATATCCGGGGGCAGGGGGCCGGAATCGGTCAAATAGGTGGGAAGCATAAGCATGGACGAGGGCATGCGGGCCAGCCCGGCCGACATCTCCCCCAAAAACCGCTCACAGGTCAGAGGAACGTCCACCTGCTCGGGGGCCATGCCATGGCGGGTGAGAAAGGAAGAAATCACGTTACATCAGCTCGCTTTCCAAAAGATAAAGAGGTGCGAAGCAGGGCCATGGCCGGAAAACAGGCCCGGAAAAGCGGAGGTAAGATGGTATTATTTTAGCCTGATTTTTTCCGAAAGGCAAGGAAAACCGGGAAGAAAGGAGGTGTGAGGCGTTTTTCTTGTCATTGGGGGCGCAATAGCCTATAATGGAGCAAAGGACAAAGGGGGAAGGCCCATGGGAAAGCGGAGCTATACCAGACTGAAACTGAAGATGCTCATTTGGGTGGTGTTTGGGGCCCTGCTGGGGACGGTGGCCTGCCTGTGCCTGACCGGGGCCTTGCGCAGCACCGTGCTGGGGGTGCCTCTGGTGACCCTGGCCCATGGTGTGGGGCGGCTGATGTTTGGGATGACCGCCCAGGAGGTGGATACCTTTTTTGCCAATGTAGTCCTGCCCAACCGGGAGATTTTGTTTATGGCTGTTTTATTTGTAGCCATGCTGGTGGCCTTTTATCTGGCCATGGGGAGGTTTACCCGCCGGTTTGACCAAATCAGCACCGCCGTCCACCAAATGACCACCGATACTGCCCAAGAAATTTCCCTGCCCCGGGAGCTGGAGCCGGTGGAGGAGGACTTAAACGAGATGCGCCTTACCCTGAAGCGGCGCAAGGAGGAGACCGGACAGACCGCCCAGCGGGCAAGGGATTTGGTGGTCTTTTTGGCCCATGACCTCAAAACGCCCCTGACCTCGGTCATCGGGTATTTAAACCTCATGGTGGATCAGCCTAATCTGGACGAAGAGCAGCGGGGGAAGTACACCGGAATTGCCCTGGAAAAGGCCCGGCGGCTGGAGGAGCTTATCAGTGAATTTTTTGACATCAACCGCCTGGAACTGAGCCAGATTGAAACGGCGGGGGAATCCATTGACCTGTCCATGCTTCTGGAACAGCTGGCCGATGAATTCTTTCCCCTGTTTGAGGAAAACGGCCTGGGCTTTTTACCCGCTATCAGCGGGGGGATGAAGGTCAAGGGGGACCCTGAAAAGCTGGCCAGGGTCTTTGACAATGTACTGCGAAATGCGGTGAATTACAGCATACCCGGGGGTACGGTGGGCTTGCGTGCCTTTCAGCAGGGGCCGTCCATTCTTATTTCCATCAGCAACGAAGGGCTGGAAATTCCCGAGCAGGAGCTAAGCAATATTTTTGAAAAGTTTTACCGCCTGGATGCCGCCCGCTCCACCCGCACCGGGG
>CAZHWK010000196.1:0-4298 GCA_964536405.1 uncultured Oscillospiraceae bacterium | reverse complement strand
CTTTTTGAAAAATGCAAAGGACAAGTTTTGGAGGAGGTGGGGGAATGCGGACATTGACGGTTACCGTCGGCCCCGAGCAGGAGGGCTGGCGGGTGGATGCCATTTTGCGCCGAACCTTGGGCATGTCGGGCACGGTGGTCAAGCGGGTCAAGCATATCAAGGGGGGCTTGATGCTGGACGGGGAGGATATTTACACCAGCTACCGGGTCCGTCCCGGCCAGGTGTTGGAGGTGCAGGTGGGGGACCGGGAAAACGGCATTACCGCCCCCCGGGAAGGCCCCTTGGATATTGTCTATGAGGATGGGGACGTGGTGGTCATCAACAAGGCCGCCGGGGTGCCCACCCATCCGGGGCCTACCAATTTTTACGCCACCGTGGGTAACTTTTTGACCTACCGCATCAATCAGCAGGGGGAACCCTATATCTTTCGCCCGGTGAACCGGCTGGATGTGCCAACCTCGGGCCTGATGGTGGTGGCCCGCCACGCCCACGCCCACCATGTGCTGAAAAACCTGCTCCATACCGAGGATTTTCGCCGGGGCTATTTGGCCATCTGTGAGGGGGTTCCCCAGCCCGAACAGGGGGTTATCGATGTGCCCCTCGGCCCTGCCGAGGACTCTTATCTGGCCCGGCAGGCCGACCCGGACGGTCAGCCCTCCCGCACCCATTATCGGGTGGTGGATACCCGGGAGGGCCGCTCCCTGGTGGCCTTGGAACTGGAAACCGGGCGTACCCATCAAATTCGGGTTCACATGGCCCATATCGGCCATCCCCTCACCGGGGATTTTCTCTATGGGGTGGAGGATAAGACGGTCATCGGCCGCACTGCCCTGCACTCCCACTGGGTGGAGTTTCTCCACCCGGTCACCGGAAAGCGGCTCCGCTTTGAAGCCACCTTGCCCGAGGATATGCAGGGGCTTTTTCCGGGGTGGTGTTGAGTCCCACCGACAGGAGGGTAGGATTTCGTCGCTTGCTAGCGACGAGGGAACGTGCGGCGACCCCGCCGCAGGGGATAAGATTTCGCCCGCTTCGTCGGGCGAGGAACGTGTGGCGGCCCCGCCACTGGGGGAGGGTTTCGCCCCTTGCGAGGGGCCAGGAAACGTGCCGTGGCCCACGGCAGTACCCGCAAGGGGTACGCCGTATCCGTAAGGCGGCAAGCCGCCAACGGCTACGCAGGGGTCGAACCCCCCAGGGAGGAATTCCATATGCCATGCACCCAATGCCCCCGCCTGTGCGGGGCCCAACGTACCAAGACCTCGGGCTCCGGCCTGTGCCGGATGCCCGACCAATTTGTGGTGGCCCGGGCCGCCCTCCACCAGTGGGAGGAGCCCCCCATTTCGGGGCAGAATGGCTCGGGCACGGTCTTTTTTTCGGGTTGCAGTCTGAATTGCCTGTTCTGCCAAAATGAGGCCATCTCCCAAAAGGACTTCGGCAAGGCAGTCAGCGGGGAGGAATTGCGGGCCATTTGTCAGGCCCTCATCGCCCAGGGTGCCCACAACATCAATCTGGTCAACCCCACCCATTTTTCCGCTCTGCTGGCCGACTTTCTCGCCACCCCTCTTGGGGTGCCCGTGGTCTGGAACACCAGCGGCTATGAGCGGGTGGAAACCCTGAAAACACTGGAGGGCAAGGTGGACATCTATCTGCCCGACCTTAAATATCTGACCTCCGCCCTGGCCCAACGCTGTTCCGGGGCGGGAAACTACCCCGATTTTGCCCCCGCCGCCATCCGGGAAATGGCCCGCCAGACCGGCAGACCTGTCTTTGATGAACAGGGCCTTTTGAAGAGGGGGACGGTGATCCGCCACCTCATTCTGCCCGGCCATCTGGCCGAGGCCAAGGCGGTGATGGACTGGGTGGGGCGTACCTTTCCCCATGGCGAGGTGCTCTTCTCCCTCATGAGCCAGTACACCCCCTTCGGCCCCGCCAAGGAAACTCCTGGTCTGGACCGTACCCTGCGGCCCAGTGAGGTCCGGGCGGCTGAGGAATATATGGTGGCCCTGGGTCTGCCCGGCTTTGCCCAGGAAGGGGCGGCCGCCCGGGAGAGCTTTATCCCCGCCTTTGATCTGACGGGTATCCTATGAAGAAAAAGGAGGCCGAGCCGTGGCCATCACCGTACACAATGCCGGGCAGAGCCGGCTGAAAACCTTATCCGTTCTGGCCTTCCCGGCCATTATCGAGCAGATTTTGAACACCATGGTCAGCTATGTGGACACCGGCATGGTGGGGGTCCTGGGGGCTAATGCCACCGCCGCCGTTGGCATCAACGCCCCGGTCATGTGGCTGCTGGCAGGCTGTATGCAGGGGGTGGGTGTGGGCTATTCCGTGCTGGTGGCCCATGCCATTGGAGGGCAGGATTTGGCCCGTGCCCGGAAGGTCATCATCCAAAGTCTGCTGGCCGTGGCCGTCTGCGGCCTCGCCTTTTTCGCCCTCTTTTTGGGCCTTGCCGGGTTCATCCCCCAATGGCTGGGGGCCGAGCCCGAGGTGATGGCCGGGGCGGTGGCCTATCTGCGAATCTATGCCCTCGCCCTTCCCTTTGGGGCCATTTTATATATCCTGTCGGCCATTATTCGCTGTATGGGCAACACGAAATTACCTCTCATTTTAAACACGGCGGCCAATCTGCTCAATGTGGTGCTTAACTACTTCCTCATTTACCCCACCCGGGATGTGGGTGGGGTGACCGTCTGGGGGGCGGGCCTGGGTGTGGCCGGGGCGGCGGCCGCCACCAGTATTTCCATCGCCGTGGCGGGGCTGGCCCTGCTGGCAACCTTCTTCCTGCGAAGGGACGGCTTCCGCCTCTCCCTGAAGGAGGACTGGCGGCCCGATGGACCCATCATCCGCCGTGCGGCAAAGCTGGGCCTGCCCTACATTGCCGAGCGGTGCGCCATCAACCTGGGGCAGATTGCCACCACCTATATCATCGGCACCATCGGCACGGTGGCCATGGCGGCCAACCACATCGCCGTCACCGCCGAGGGGCTTTGTTACCTGCCCGCTTACGGCATCAGCTATGCCGCCACCACTCTGGTGGGGCAGTCGGTGGGAGCGGGGGATTTGGAGGGAGCCAAAAAGTACGGCTCCCTGTCGGGCAAGTTGGGCTTCGGGCTGTGTGCCCTTACCGGGGCGGCCCTCTTCGTCTTTGCGCCCCAGCTGGCCTCCCTCTTTAACGACGACCCCCTGGTCATTGCCGAGGCGGCCAAAGTATTGCGTGTGGTGGCCCCGGCCGAGCCTATGTTTGCCGCCTTTATCGTCATGGCCGGTGCCCTGCGTGGGGCGGGGGACACCAAATTCCCCATGATTTTGTGTCTGGTTTCCATGTGGGGGGTGCGTATCCTTCTGTCCCCCATTCTGGTCTTTGTGTTCCAGGTGGGGCTTGTGGGGGTCTGGGCCGCCATGGCCGCCGATTTGGTGGTGCGTGGTACGGGCTGTGTCCTGCGCTGGCATAGGGGTTCGTGGCAAAAAGTTTTCAACAAAAAGGAGCAAGCCTGTGGATAAAATCATCGAACTTCTGGCTGCCGAGCTGGGCCAGAAGGCAGAATATGTGAATAACGTGGTCAATCTCATGGACGAGGGGAATACCATTCCCTTTATCGCCCGCTATCGCAAGGAATTGCACGGGGCCATGGACGACACTGTGCTGCGTAATCTGGCCGACCGGCTTCAGTATTTGCGTAATCTGGATAAACGCAAGGAGGAGGTTTGCCGCTCCATTGAGGAGCAGGGGAAGCTGACGAGCGAGCTGTCGGCCGCCATTGAAAAGGCGGTCACGTTGGCCGAGGTGGAGGACCTCTACCGCCCCTATAAGCAAAAGCGGCGCACCCGGGCCACCATGGCCAAGGAGAAGGGGCTGGAGCCGTTGGCCCTGCTCCTCTTTGCCCAGGGGAAGGACTGCCCCGACCCCCTTGCCGAGGCCGCCCAATATGTGGACCCCGAAAAAGGGGTGGAAAGTGCCGAGGATGCCTTGGCGGGGGCCAGCGACATTGTGGCCGAGCTGATTTCCGACAATGCCGACATCCGCAAGACCCTGCGGGAGCTGTTTTGGAAGAAGGGAAACCTTCTTTCCGCCGCCGCCGCCAGCGAGCCTGAGGACACGGTATACCGCCTGTACTATGACTTCAAATCCCCGGTGGGCCGCCTGCAAGGCCACCAGATTTTGGCCATCAACCGGGGGGAGCGGGAGGAGGTTTTGAAGGTCAAGGCCGACCTGGACCGGGAAACCGCCCTCATCGCCCTGCGGCGGGCCGTGCTGTACCCCGGCTCCCCCGCTATGGCTTTCGTGAAGGCGGCCGCCGAGG
>CAZHWK010000195.1:0-4330 GCA_964536405.1 uncultured Oscillospiraceae bacterium | reverse complement strand
GAAAATATGGATTATCTGCTCAAGGGCAAGCCTCTTGATTACCTGGTCATCAACCATATGGAGCCCGACCACGGGGCCTCCATTGAGGAAATTCTCCTGCGCCATCCCAAAACCAAAATTATCTCCACCGAAAAGTCCTTTATGCTCATGCGCCAGTTTGGCTTCCATGTGGACAGCCACGAGCTGATTGAGGTCAAGGAGGGTGACACCTACACCTTCGGCAAGCACACCGTCACTTTTGTGGAGGCCCCCATGGTTCACTGGCCCGAGGCCATGGTCACCTTCGACGTGACAAACGGCGTTCTCTTCTCGGCTGATGCCTTCGGCTCCTTTGGTGCCCTGGACGGCAAGCTCTTTGCCGACGAGGTGAACTTTGACCGGGATTGGATTGACGATGCCCGCCGTTACCTCACCAATATTGTGGGCAAGTACGGCCCCCATATCCAGCTGCTGCTGAAAAAGGCCGGCACCATTCTGGACCAAATCAAGTACATCTGCCCCCTGCACGGTCCCGTGTGGCGCAAGGATTTGATGTACTTCATCGACAAGTATGACAAGTGGAGCCGCTATGAGCCCGAAGAGGACGGCGTGATGATTGCCTACGCCTCCATGTACGGCAACACCGAGGCCGCCGCCCAGGCTCTGGCCGCCAAGCTGTGTGAAAAGGGTCTGACCAACGTGTGGGTGTACGACGTATCTAACACCCATGTGTCCCAGCTGATTTCCGAGTCCTTCCGCCTGAGCCACCTGGTGCTGGCC
The DNA here is from genome assembly GCA_964536405.1 of uncultured Oscillospiraceae bacterium. Taxonomy (GTDB): domain Bacteria; phylum Bacillota; class Clostridia; order Oscillospirales; family Oscillospiraceae; genus JAHHSE01. The sequence continues at coordinate 3,571 of CAZHWK010000195.1, read as the reverse complement.
AGCGTGACCTATAACCTGGAAATCTATCCCGTCATGCAGGACTTCCTGCTGCACATGAAGCACCTCAACCTTCAGCACCGCACCATCGCCCTCATCGAAAACGGCTCCTGGGCCTGCCGGTCCGGGGACCTGATGCAGAAGTTTATTGACGAGCAGATGAAGAACATGACCGTGCTCAATGAACGTCTCAGTCTGGCCTCCTCCCTGGGCGACGACAAGGCCACCGAGCTTGATATGCTGGCCGACGCCATTGTGGAGTCCGTGACCAAATAAAAAGCCCCTCTCCCCTCTCTATATTGTATTCCATGAAAAACTCCACCGGCGAAGCCGGTGGAGTTTTTCACGCTTTCTTTATGAAGTTCCCTTTTCAAAGGCATCCCGCAGTTTCAGCAGGGCCTTGGATTCCAGCCTGGATACATAAGAGCGGCTGATGCCGCACCGAGTGGCAATTTACCGCTGGGTCTGCGGGGGCCGCTCATCCAAACCGTAGCGCAGAATGATAATTTCTTTCTCCCGGTCGTCCAGGCAGGTTTCCACACATCTGCGAACCTTCTGACAGGAATCCTTGGTGTCCAATTCCTCCAGCATATTATCATCCACGCTGATGACATCCATAAGAGAAAGAGAATTTTCATCCTGGTCGCCATCCAGGGCATCCGACAAGGACACCGACCCCGCCAACTTTTTCTGGGAACGAAAATACATTAAAATTTCATTTTCAATACAGCGGGACGCATAGGTGGCCAGGCGAACGTTCTTATCTGCCTTAAAGGTTGAAATTCCCTTGATAAGGCCAATGGTTCCGATGGAAATCAGGTCCTCACTGTCCCCGGTTTGGGTATAATACTTCTTGACGATATGGGCCACCAGACGTAAATTGTGTTCAATTAACTTATTACGTGCCTCCAGGTCACCGGCGGCAAAGTCTTCCAGATATTTTCGTTCCTCCTCGGCCTTCAGCGGCTTTGGAAAGGAGCCGGCCGCCCCAGTGAGCCGCAGCGGAAAAAACAGGGTTCGCAGCAGTAAAAACAGCCATGGCGAAAGCATGGTTCCACCTCCCAATCAATACTGCTATCCTATTTCCCCCCGCACCGGATTATGTTGGCCCTGCTCCTTTGGTCAAGCTGAGTTTTTTCAAAATAAAAACTGGAACTTTTTCCTCCTTTTTTTGACAAAGGCCCGACTTTTTCCGTGGCAGATGTTCCTGCCGCCGCCGTTGCAGGCAAAGGAAAATTGGCACAGCCAATCCCACAAACCTTTCCCAATGTCAAAACCGCTTCGCCCGTCCATACTGTTACTGTGCCGATTGCCACGTTGCGGTTTTGACACACCATGGGTCACGAAGTACGCCTACGTGAAAACTTCCGTGCGCTTTGCGCACCTGGTTTTTCATCTTCGGGTCAGCTTGCGTCCCTGTGTCTGCCCTTCACGTGATTGGCACAATAAATATGAAGGGGTGACTCTATGAATGAGGCACAAAAGCCGATTTCTCGGCAATTTTTTTCAACGGCACGGTTTGCCGCTCTGGGGCTGGTGTTGGCTATGGGACTAATCGTTCTGCCGGGCACAGCCTCAGCCGCCAAGGTCAAAGAGGTAATTCCCATGGGCCGGGCCGTGGGGATTAAGCTTTTTTCTGACGGCGTTCTGGTGGTGGGCACCAGCCAGGTTGAGGGCCAGGACCCGGCCCGGGCCTGCGGCCTGCGGGAGGGCGATATCATCACCCACATCAACAGCGAAGAGGTAGACTCCATCGAGGAGGTCCGGGACCTTTTGCAAACCATCGGTGGGGACACTATGAGCATCCGTGCCACCCGAGGCGAAAAGCAAATCCAGCTCACCGCCAAAGCCGTCCAATGTGCGGCCGACGGCACCTATAAGCTGGGTGCCTGGATTCGGGACTCCATGGCCGGCATCGGGACCCTGACCTACTATGACCCCTCCACCGGCGGCTTCGGTGCCCTTGGCCACGGTATCAACGATGTGGACACCTCCCTGCTGATGCCCCTGGAAAGCGGAGGACTCATGTATGCCGAAGTCACCGATGTAAAGAAGGGGCAAAATGGAGAGCCGGGCGAGCTTCACGGGGCCTTCCAAGTCCAGCGTGAGCTGGGCGATTTAGCGGCCAACACCAAAAGCGGTATTTTCGGCACCTTGACCGACGAAAGCATGGCCCAAGGGCTAACCCCCATCCCCGTGGCCACCCGGCGTGAGGTCAAAACCGGAAAAGCCACCATTTTGTCCAACATTGCCGGAGATACGGTGGAAGAGTATGAAATCCAAATTGTCCGCCTGTACCCCAACAGCGACACCGACACCCGGGACATGATGATCCGGGTCACCGACCCACGCCTGCTGGAAGCCACCGGCGGTATTGTACAGGGTATGAGCGGAAGCCCCATCCTTCAAAACGGAAAATTGGTGGGTGCTGTCACCCATGTTCTGGTCAGTGATCCTACCCAGGGTTATGGCATTTTAGTGGAGGATATGCTCGAACGGTGCTGATTTTTCTACCATATACTGGTAACTGTGTCGGAATCTGTTATTATAGCTGAAAACTTTTATTCCAAATTATGTTAACTATTGATTGCAATTGTTGTCCATTTATGTTAGATTAATGGCACGATGCATCGAACAATGAAAAAGGCGGGCGCAACCGCCGGGGGAGATTTGAAATGAGTAAGCTCACTGTACTGATTTCTGACGCAATGGAAGAATTCCGCACCAACCTGGCTGATGCCATCAACGCAGAGGATGATATGGAGGTGGTGTTTCAAACCGGAAACGGGGAAGAAGCACTGCGTCAAGTTGACCGGCTTGCTCCTGACTTGCTGGTCACCGACCTGCCTCTGTCCGGTATGGACGGCTTGGCACTTCTGGAGGGTCTGCCGGAACGTAACCGGCCTGCCGTGCTGGTCCTGTCCAGCTATGCAGAAAGTTCTATTTTGACCTCACTGGATAAGCTGAGCAACAACCGGGACTATCGCATGCTCAAGCCTGTCCGTCCTCAAGTGGTCATTCAGCGGCTGCGGCAGATGGGTACCCGGACCATTTCCCTGCTCAATTCCAGTAACCATACTCCCAGTCACCCCAGCCGTTCTCTGGAGTCCATGGTCACCTCCATCATTCACGACATTGGTGTGCCCGCCCATATCAAAGGCTATCAGTATCTGCGGGAAGCCATTATCATGACGGTGGAAGACATGGACGTCATCAATGCCGTTACAAAGATACTTTACCCCGAGGTGGCAAAAAAATTCGGCACCACCGCCTCTCGTGTGGAGCGTGCCATTCGTCATGCCATTGAAGTTGCGTGGGACCGTGGGGATTTGGAAACCCTGCAAAAATATTTTGGCTATACGGTCAGCAATGCCAAAGGAAAGCCCACCAACAGTGAGTTTATCGCCATGATTGCAGACCAGCTTCAGCTCCAGCGCCGGGAAGGCTGACACAGAAGATTTTTCGGACACTCGCTTCGGTGGGTGTCCGTTTTTTCTTGTCATTTTATCTTTTTTATGCTATCATGGGCAAAATTGCGCAAGGAGGCACATTCCCATGGTTTACACCTTTTCCC
>CAZHWK010000194.1:0-4335 GCA_964536405.1 uncultured Oscillospiraceae bacterium | reverse complement strand
CATTTTGGACCAATATCAAGTGGACGGTGGCCTCCCTGCTGGGACAGCTTCTGGTGGGATTTACAGGTGCCCTGGCACTTAACCGCATCCGTCATGCGACAGGTGTCTACCGCACACTTCTCATTATTCCATGGGCATTTCCCTCTATCGTGTTGGCGTTCTCTTGGAAATGGGTTTTAAACGGTGTCTCTGGCTTTCTACCAAATTTTTTGGTTCAGGTCGGTCTCTGTTCCACGCCGCCGCAGTTTTTGAGCGGTGCCGGGCTGGTATTCCCAACCTTGGTCTTTGTCAACATCTGGTTTGGCGCACCACTTATTATGGTCAACATTCTCTCTGCCCTCCAAACAGTACCTAAGGACCAGTACGAAGCGGCACAGTTGGACGGGGCATCCACCTGGCAGTCCTTCCTTCATATCACGATTCCCCACATTCGCATGGTGGTTGGGCTTCTGGTGGTATTGCGAACCATCTGGGTCTTCAACAGCTTTGATATCATCTACCTCATTACCGGTGGTGGGCCTGCCAACCTGACCCAGACTGTGCCAATCTACGCCTATAACCTCGGCTGGGGACTGAAACAGTTGGGCCGTTCCTCGGCGGTGACGGTACTGCTGTTGCTTTTCCTGTTGCTGGTGTGTGCTTTGTACTTCCGCCTGCTAAACAAATGGGAACAGGAGGGTGAGTAATGCACAAGAAAAAGTTATTTCGCCGTGGCTGGTTGGGTGATGCCATCAGCTATGCTTATCTGACTATTCTGGCCGCCATTGCTGCATTTCCACTGCTGTGGATTCTCCTCTCCTCTATTAAGAGCAAGGGCGAGCTTACAAGCAATCCTACCGCCATCCTGCCGAAGGAAGTCACATTTGATTTCTTTAAGACTGTCTTGGGTCAGCTCCACTTCAACGTAAATATTGTCAACAGCGTCATTGTGGCTGGATGCACCACGCTGATTGCCATTACTATCTCCGCACTGGGGGCTTACGGTGTGGTTCGCTTCTTTCCCAAGTTTGGAAAGATTTTGACCCGAGTATTGATTACCACCTATATGTTCCCACCGATTCTGCTGGCGGTGCCCTATTCCATTATCATGGGTAAGGCAGGAATGATGAACAGCCGTGTGGGTCTGGTCATCGTGTATCTCTCTTTCTCGGTTCCCTATGCTGTGTGGCTATTGGTGGGGTTCTTTCAGACGGTGCCCTTGGAGATTGAGGAGGCGGCCCGTGTGGACGGGGCCAATAAGCTTCAGGTATTTGGTAAGGTGGTTCTGCCCATCGTAGCCCCCGGCGTGGTAGCTGTGGCGATTTATACCTTCATCAACGCCTGGAATGAATTCCTTTATTCCTTAATCTTAATGAACAGCAGCGACAAGATGACCGTGGCCGTGGCACTGAAATCTCTGGGAGGGCAGGAGGTCATGGATTGGGGTGTCATGATGGCCGCCTCTGCACTTGTGGTGGTGCCATCCGTTATTTTCTTCATGTTGATACAAAAGAAGATTGCTGGCGGATTGGCCCAGGGTTCAATTAAATAATTATCTCTTTTTGGAGGTCAAATGATATGAAAACCGTTGGATATGCCATTGTTGGTACCGGATATTTCGGTGCTGAGTTGGGTCGCATCCTGAATACTCAGGAGGGAGCCAAAGTTGTGGCTGTTCTGGACCCGGAAAACGGTGAGACAATCGCCAAGGAGTTGGGCTGTGAATGGGAGACCGATTTGAATACCCTCTGTGCCAGAGCCGATGTGGAGGCTGTACTGGTTGCGACACCCAACTATCTTCACAAAGAACCTGTTCTCTGTGCGGCCCGGAATGGGAAAAACATCTTTTGTGAGAAACCAATTGCGCTCAGCTACAGTGATTGTAACGAGATGGTGTGTACTGCGGAGGAGCACGGAGTGGTCTTTATGGCTGGCCATGTTATGAATTTTTTCCATGGTGTTCGCCTGGCAAAGCAGCTCATCGCAGAGGGCAAGATCGGCAAGGTTCTTTATTGCCACTCAGCCCGGAACGGCTGGGAGGAGGAACAGCCCTCCATCAGTTGGAAAAAAATCCGGGAAAAGTCCGGCGGCCATCTCTATCACCACATCCATGAGCTGGACTGCATCCAGTTCCTCATGGGGCCCGCCACTGAGGTGACTATGGTGGGCGGCAACGTGGCCCATCAGGGGGAGCACTTCGGAGACGAGGACGATATGCTCTTCCTTCAACTGGAGTTTGGCAACAACACCTACGCCGTGGTGGAATACGGCTCCGCCTTCCACTGGCCGGAGCACTATCTGTTGATTCAGGGCACAGAGGGTGCTATTCGAATTGATATGTTCAACGTGGGTATGACGGTAAAGACTGCCGCCGGAGAGGAGCACTATCTGGTTCACGAGTCCAAAGAGGAAGACGACGAGCGTACCCAGATCTACCATAGCACGGAGATGGACGGGGCCATTCAGTATGGCCATCCCGGGAAAAAACCTCCGCTTTGGCTCCACGGCATCATGAAAAATGAGATGAAGTTCTTTAACAGTGTCATGCATGGTGAGCCTGTTCCGGATGAGTTCAAGCCCCTTCTGAATGGCCGGGCCGCCAGAGCGGCTATTGCGACTGCGGACGCTGCCACCCTTTCTCTGCGGGAGAACCGAAAAATTAAGGTCGGAGAGGTAACCGATTAGGGATTTTATTGCACAGGATATAAGAGGCGGACGGTGCATATTGAAAGGCAGGTTTTATCAAGTATCCTCTTCATGCGTTTCTTACCCTGCCACTCACAACTTGTCTGTTCCTTTTACTTTCACGTGCCAGTCGGGGCAGTTCCTACTGATGTACCGCAGGGAATATAGAATGGAAGAAGCACGGAACCGTGCTGTGACGCTGAATGAATTCGACATCGGCCATAATGGAATCAAGCACAGAAATACCCGAGACCTCCTTAACGCTGAGGAATGGGTCTGACTAGCTTACCCGTCGCAGTGTCATGCTGCGACGGGCATTTTTCGTGCCCATTAAAATGAGGGGGCAGGGGGCGTTGACTCTGCCTTCGGATTTTGGGCTAGACAAATCCAGTACTTGTTATGCAGAGGGACATTTCCACTTGGGGAATGGACGGAAAGTCAGCTCGGAAACACCTTGACTTTTACGCTTGTTTCATCACAAGAAAACGAGTTATCAAGGGGATGAACGTATGAGTAAGAGGTAGGCATTGTTATGCCGCTGTACGATAAGGGTTCCAAGGCATTGGACAAAGCACAAAAGCATTTGAGAGAAACCTTCAAGAGTTATCTGCTGGAGCGGTGATAGGATAACCCTGACAATCTGGTGTCCTCTGTGAGTGCCCTGGCAACGGAGCAGGAGCATATCAAGTCTGATGTGACCGAGAGTAAGGCCTATGTCAAAATCCTTGCAGACAAGCCGTCTAAGCGGTGGGATGCGGTGGTGGGGGGCCGTCATTGGGGTGCTTTTGTGTTGAGGCTGGTACCTTGGTACGGGGTGTAGTATTTACAAAAGACCGGAGGTCGGTAGTTCCCCGGTCTCTGGCCCTTTTCTGTTTAAGACAAAAATATTACCATATTATTTTAAGAATTAAAATAAAAAAAGTCCTGTATCCATTGAGATACAGGACTTTCATAGCCTTTCGGCTGGTCCCCCGACCGATGACAAATCCGAACTTTCAATGTCAGCAAAATCAAGCCTTGTCTCGCCCTCTTTATAATTAAAGGCAATCAAAATGTACTCGTCAAAGACAGTCACAGAGTTTACAAAGCTGTCAACGAGCCTCCGGCGTTCTTCCAGCTTGGACACGTCCAAGGTGCGGAAACGGCAAATCCAGTATGTCACGTCCTCACGGGACAACAGAGGGTGTTTCATCTCCTCATGGATAATCTGAAACTCAATGTCTTTCTTTGCCTCCTCCAACTCGTCCAGCCGTTGCTTGGTGGAGGCGTTGATAATACCCATCTGGATTGCATTTAACATATTGGCAATGCCCCGCTCCGTCTCATCCAACTGCTTACACAGGGCGGGGAGTGTGCTGCTCTCCCTGGTCTGCAACTCCATCACGGTATCGGCTATGTACTCCACAAAGCTATCATCCATCACTTTCGCCATGACAGCGTTGATTACAGCGTTTTCAATGGGCAGCTTTTTAATACTCTTGTGCTGGGCGTTGCAGGTCTTGTGTTTCTTGGTGTTCACACAGCGGTAGTAATGGTATTTTGCCCCGGTTGAACTGGTGCCGCTCTCGCCCACCATAAAGGCCTTACAGGTGCCGCAAAACAGCTTTGTGGTGAGAAGATAATCGTCCTCCGCCTTATGCCGGGCGGGGGCTTTCTTGTTCTTGGCCGTCC